>NZ_JAUBTO010000195.1:0-11845 GCF_036702495.1 Microcoleus sp. C2D2
CCCGCCCGTCCTTTTTGGACGGGCGGGACGCCCATCCCACAAACTTGTGGAAGTTATTTAATTCTCATTCCTAAGCTGTTGTGCATCTAATTTGACAGTCAATTTTTATACAATTCTTGTGGGACGGCCATCCTGCCCGTCTCTGCATTCAATTTAGATGCGTAGTAGCTTAGCTTGTACGTGGGTATTTTAGCAGCGGAAAATGCTGTCAGTAAGTCGGGAGTTTCTTAAAAACTGGGGTTCCGGCTAATGTAATCGGCAATTTTAGAAATAGACTGGCGCATTTGTAGATCGCCGCTGCGGGTGTCAATCACAGTCATCACATAGGCTTCGCCGTCAATGTTCATCGCTAAAGTTGTGCCGAGCACCAGGGAATTTTGGCCGGTTTTTTCACCCAACCACTGAACTTTAGTTCCTTGCAAGGCGGCAAATCCTAGAGCCCGATCGTACTGGCCGTTGAGAGTTTCTATTAACTGTTTAGCACCGGGTGTTTCGCCATTGTAAATTTGCACCATCATTTCGGTGAGTTCGTTAGCAGTCACGCGGTTGCGACCAAAACCGGGGTTGGCGGGCATAATTTTTTCCCCCATTAATTTGAACTTGACCCGGGTGACTTCGTAGCCGCGATTATCTAAGAATTGATTGATGTAATCCCAACCCAAATAATCAATAAGTTGATTGGTAGCAGTATTGCTGCTGCGATCGATCATTTCTTCTAACAGTGTCTTCAAGGGGTAATTTTTAGGGGACAAAATCTTCGTCGATGAGTCTTCGGTGAAATTGCCCCTATTGACGAATACTTCCTTGTTCAGACTAATTTTTTCTGTTTCGACTTTTTGCATCAGGGCGACAGCAATCGGCACCTTTATTAAGCTGGCTGGACTGATAGGAGGCACATCGCCCCGCAGGTGTACGCATTCTCTAGAAAGGCGGCAAATGCCGATCGAAGCTTGCCCAGACAAACCGCTTTCCCGGGCAACTGCAGCCAAAAAATCTGATTTGGCTTGCTGCACTTGAGAGGTTGCTGCAGTTAAATTTTCTCGGTATTCTTGAGTTTTTGAGGCAGTGAGGGAAGCTAAAAATGAATCTTGTGGAACTTCTTGCAAGTTGTTGAGGGCCTGGTTCCACAAAAATTGAGTTTGCTGCGAAGATTCGATCGACTGATTTTGCTGCCGTTTAGTTTCTACGGCTCGGTTGGCTAAACGGACTGCTTGCTGTAAGTCGTCGTTAGCCCTCTGTTCTACTAATATTTGAGCTTCTACCGCTTGCAACTGAGAAAGCAGTTTTTCTTGAGGATTGGCGGTGAGGGGAACTAAGCGGGAGAGCAGGGTTGGTTCTGGGGAAGGAGAGGACGGTTGTTCTAATTCGGTGACGAGCCGATCGCGAATTTTGTAGAGTTCGTCTAAGGAACGCGGGTTAGATGATTGAGAAAATGAACTTGCGATGGTTAACATCTGAACCAGTCCGATGCCTGCTACTACTGCCAAAGTCTTGTTGGCGACCGACAAAAAACGCCCGATCCCTCGCATATTTAACATCCTCAACACAACCAAATTCTATATAAGCAGCTATTGTTACATCAGTCAAACCATTTTAGATTTTAGATTTGTTCTCCAATCTAAAATCTAAAATCTAAAATCTAAAATAGTTCGATCGCACCGGTGCGCCAAGATAACCAAAATAAAGGGAGCGATCGCAGTTCAGCAATCAACCCCCTCTAAAATATTGCGAACTATCTACTTTCTGCGCCGCCGCCAGTGAGCACCCAACCGCTTGAGGTAATCCCAGCCGCGTTGGGGCCAGACATGATCGCTACCGATTTTTTCGGCAATCCAGCGAGCTACTTTGGGACCTGTCCAGTCTCCGCCGTCGGGGGCAGAGCCTTGCAGGGCTTGTCGCAGTTCTTCTTGCTGTTGAGGATCCAGCAAGGATTTCGCAGGAGGGGGCAGGCGGTCTCCGCTGCGGTTTCTCACAGAGTTAGGCCCTTCTCGGTTATAGCGCTGGACAATTTCTTTGGCGTAGTCGTAGTTGAGACCTACAACTTGGGCTGCTTCTTTGATAGTCCAATTTCGGGAAACTAACAGCAGCAAGTGCCAGCGGCGCGACTCTGTGGTGTTTTGTGCCTGCCGGTAGCGAATTTTGAGTTCCTCTGCCGTCAGGTGGGATTCTAAGTGAGCTTTAGGTGGCATTCCTCCAACGGGGCATCGGGAACTTCTTACCATATATCTTTGGTTTTGGGGATAATTCCGGATGAAATTGTTTTCCTGGGGATCGTCAATGCAAATACGTAACTTTTTTTTGCAGCAGATGCACGCAGATAGACGCAGTTGAGGAAGGACTGCTGTTTTTTTGCAGGTGCGCGCCACAGGAGACCTCGGCGTGGCGGTGAGGGTTCCGAGATTTTTTGTGAACCCCAGATTTCTGACAGGCTTTTTGACCGAAAATTTGGGTACAAGCCCCTTCTTCAGTGGCCGGCTTTAATTGTATTTCTTGAAAAAGCATCTGGGCGTTTGCTCAGAGCTCTGGTAGAATTACGTAGCAGGATAGAGCAAATGTTTCATTTAACCTACGAATTTAAACTCAAGCCAACGACAAGACAAATAGAAATATTTGAAAATTGGCTAGAACAATGCCGTCGCGTTTATAATTACGCATTTGCCCTGCGTAAGCATTGGTTTCAGTCTCGTAGTTGTCAAATTAACGCTTGCTCTATCCGGTCTGAATTTATCATTGGGACCGAAACGAAGCGACCAACTTATGCGAGCCAATGCAAAAGCTTAACTACAGCTAGAGCAAATATACCTGCTTTGTCTGCCGTTGCCGTACAGGTCCTACAGCAGACATTAAAAAGACTTGAAAAAGCTTTCGTGAGTATGTGGGAGCAAAAACATGGTTTTCCCCGCTTCAAAAAAGCCGGGAATATGCGCTCGTTTATGTTCCCACAATTGGGGGTTGAGCCCGTTCAGAATCAAGCGGTCAAGCTCCCTAAAATTGGTGCCGGTCAAGTTTCACCAATCACGTCCTATTCCTGATGGCGCAACGATTAAGCAAGCAAGGGTAGTTCGTAGGGTTAGCGGTTGGTACGTGATATTAACCCTACAATGGGACGTTGAGCGTGCCCGATCTAATGCCTCACGGTGAAGGTATCGGTATCGATATTGGATTAACTAATTTCATAGCAACTTCTAACGGTATTTTAGTCAAACGCCAAAAGTTTTTCATCGATGCAGAACGCAAGCTTAAATTGCTGCAAAAAAGTGTCAGTCGCAAAAAAATAGGCTCGAACAATTGGCGTAAAGCTCAGAAGAAAGTCGCTTTATTGCATGAGTACGTTACTAACTGTCGAAAAGATTGGCCTCGTAAATTATCTCATCAAATCTGTAAAGATGTGGGGATGATTTTCGTTGAGGATCTGAATCTAATCATGCTATCTAGGGGAATGTTAGGGAAACATTGCCTAGACGCATCTTGGGGACAATTCTTCACGATTCTAGAGCAGACTTGTCTGAAATATGGCGTGTACTTTCAGAAGGTAAACGCCAATAAAACAAGCCAAAATTGTCCAAACTGTCTAACAGAAACAGGTAAGAAGCAGCTCTCAGAACGTACTCATTCATGCTCAAATTGTGGCTATACGACAGATAGAGATGTTGCAGCAGCTCAAGTAGTTCTAATTAGAGGACTTGCAGCCGTAGGGCATACCGCCTGTGATGCTTTCTTGCAAGTAAATTCGTCGGAATCCCTGCGAAGAAAGAATCCCCATGCCTTTAGGCTGGGGTATGTCAACCGTGGCACAATGGGCGTGGATGGTCCAAGCTCGATCGATCTTTTCTGTCATTACGCAGCAGCCATTTATTCACTCGGATGACTGATAACTTTTCGTAATTTTTGGCTAAAATAAAGAACTTCATAATCTGGGGATAATTCTTTTTGAAGTTGCAGCAACAAGCTAATACCTTGTTGCTCATATAGCCTTTCGAGCTCTCATATGAGGTACTCATGGGCATAGGCCTCCGTGGGCTGACGGGCATAGGCCTCCGTGGCCTCCGTGGCCTCCGTGGGCTGACGGGCATACCTCACTTTTTTGAGAACCGCTATAAGTCAATACGGTTCAGTTAAGCCCGATCCTCCCTAGTCCCCCGAACCAAGGAGGCAACAAGAACTCGATATTGTGTCCCCGCAACGATTGGGGGGATCTCCGGGCAATAAACAGTGTTAACCCAAGCGTATTGGCCCATAAGTCTCTATTTCTTCTTCAGTTTTTTCTGGTCTATCAGGCGGGTAATCCCAGTTGAAATCCGCTTCATCAGCTTCTGAATACGCTTTTAAAGGAGGAATTAATTGTATCTAGCGAAAGGGGGAATGTTTCAGGATCGATATTGCCAATATTATCGGATTATATTCCCCATAAAGGGGAGACGCAATAATCTGGCATTACTTTAATTTTTTAGGTAATCTTTTTCTACCCTAAATCATTGGTTGCGTCGAAGAAAACCTGGGTTATACCATTTTAGATTTTAGATTTTGGATTGGAGAAGTGGAAATGAGTGATTGCATTTTAGATTTAAGATATAAGAATTGGGAAGGGCTGATTTCCTAAGGATTGTGATATTGCATACACAGTCTTGGACGCAGAACCTAATTATGTAGTGTGCGGATTGCGCACCTTACCGCTATAATTCGCGCGTCAAACCACTTTTTACCTAAATCGTGATACAGTTGCCTTCTTGTTTTTTAAAAAGATTAGGTAAAAAAGTCGATCGCTATTTTTGATCCGGTGCTATTTTGGGAATTTAATCAATTGTATGTAAAAAGACCGATCGCGCGCTCGAACAAAGCCACAAAAATAGCGGACTTTGCCGAATAGCTGTAAGTGCGTGCAATTGCCAGCTATATTAACTGTATTGTCTCAAAGTAGAAATGATAAAGGTACGAGCATGCCATCTATCCGCGAGTTGCACCGACAACTGGTCAATAAAGAACGCTCTGCTGTGGAAATTACTCAAGAAGCATTAGACCGAATTACCCAGCTAGAGCCGAAGTTGAAAAGCTTTCTGTGCGTGACAGCAGACAGCGCATTGGCGCAGGCCCACAAAGTGGATGCCCAAATCGCAGCAGGCGAGCAAATAGGGCTGTTGGCCGGCATCCCGATCGCCGTTAAAGACAATATGTGCACGAATGGCATTCCCACAACCTGCGCCTCTCGGATTTTGGAGAATTTTGTGCCTCCCTACGATGCAACCGTCGTCTCGAAACTCCAAACAGCCGGTGCGGTGATTGTGGGTAAGGCGAATATGGACGAGTTTGCAATGGGGAGTTCGACGGAAACTTCTGCTTATCAAGTTACCGCGAATCCTTGGGACTTGGAGCGCGTGCCCGGAGGGTCTTCTGGCGGTTCTGCAGCAGCGGTAGCCTCGGGAGAATGTGTGGTGAGTTTGGGTTCGGATACTGGGGGCTCAATCCGCCAACCTGCTGCTTTTTGCGGTTTGGTGGGGCTGAAACCGACTTATGGGTTGGTTTCTCGCTACGGTTTGGTGGCCTATGCTTCTTCTCTCGATCAAATCGGGCCCTTTGGTCGGAGTGTTGAGGATACGGCGATTTTGTTGGGGGCGATCGCCGGTTACGATCCGAGAGATTCCACCAGTCTTAATGTCCCAATTCCTGACTACGCCCAAGCTTTAAGACCCAGTTTGCGACCGAAGGGTCAGATGAGAATTGGTGTAATTAAAGAAACTTTTGGTGTAGGGTTGGACTCGGGGGTTAAAGACGCTGTTACTAAGGCGATCGAGCAATTTCAACAATTGGGCGCAGAAATTCAAGTCATTTCTTGTCCCCGGTTCCGCTACGGTTTGCCCACTTACTACATCATTGCTCCCTCGGAAGCTTCGGCAAATTTGGCGCGATATGATGGAGTAAAGTACGGTTTCCGGTCAAAAGACCCGGATAATCTGTTGGATATGTATGCCAAAACTCGCTCTCAAGGGTTCGGTGCGGAAGTTAAACGCCGGATTGCGATCGGCACTTACGTATTGTCGGCTGGATATTACGATGCCTATTATCTAAAAGCTCAAAAAGTTCGGACTTTAATTAAAGAAGACTTTGAAAAAGCTTTTTCTCAAGTTGATGTTTTAGTCTGTCCCACTGCTCCTACTACCGCATTTAAGGCAGGCGAAAAATTTAATGACCCCCTGAGTATGTATTTGTCAGATTTGATGACTATTCCGGTGAATCTTGCTGGTTTGCCAGCTTTGAATTTGCCCTGCGGATTTGATGATAAAGGAATGCCGGTGGGCATACAACTGATTGGTAATCTTTTGCAAGAATCTCGGCTGTTTCAAGTGGCTCACGCTTACGAACAGTCTACGAATTGGCACTTGCACCATCCAGAATTGCATTGATTTTTGAAAATCAGCGGAATGCTGCGGCGGAAGTTAGTAATTGATCTGAGCTAATTGTCTGAATTAATCATTTGCCCTTAGCTGTTGACCGATATCTAATTTCCCGCGTGCTCTATTTTCTATGAACAAGTTGCTGGTATTCCTTTTGTCTAAATCGCTAATAGCTTTTGGGATAGTTTTGGCCGTGGCTTATTCTGCTGCTTGTGTATACCTATTTGTAGCGCAAGGTAAGTTTATCTTTTTTCCCGCGCGGGCGATCGAAACTACGCCAGATGCTTTTCAGTTGAAATATCAAGATGTTTGGCTGCCAATTCCAACTAAAACAGGCGCGGTGGAAAGCGTCCACGGGTGGTGGATTCCTGCCTCGGAAACCCCCCCCAGCCCCCCCGAAGCTCGGGGGGGAGCAAGAAAGGGAGAGAGGGCTCAGGCTACGCCCCAAAGTCACAGACGGGCCGTCGCTTCGGTTCGGGTCCTTAACAAGGGGGGGTTAGGGGGGGTAGTTTTGTACCTGCACGGCAATGGTTCAAATGTGGGAGCAAATGTCGAACACGCTAATCGATTTCATCGGTTAGGTTTGTCGGTATTTACGATCGATTATCGCGGTTATGGAAAAAGCCAGGGCGATTTTCCGAGTGAATCTCAGGTTTATGAGGATGCTCAACTTGCTTGGGATTATTTGGTGAAACAGCGGGGGGTTAACCCGCATCAAATTTATATCTACGGTCATTCTTTGGGAGGCGCGATCGCGATCGATCTGGCAGTGCGCCACCCGGAGGCGGCCGGGTTAATTGTAGAAGGCTCTTTTACTTCGACGCGGGCGATGGTGGATTTCCAAAAAGGGCTGTTTTGGCTGTTTCCGATAGATTGGTTGCTGACGCAGCGGTTTGATTCTCTTTCAAAAGTCGATCGCCTGCAAATGCCCGTGCTCTTTATTCACGGGACTGCTGACAATGTAGTTCCAGTGGAAATGAGCAAAAAACTGTTTGATGCAGCACCTGATCCCAAACAGCTTTACATAGTTCCTGATGGAGGTCACAATAATGTGGCACAGATCGGGGGTGCAGAATATCTGCAAATAGTGAGCCAATTTTTAGGTTCTTCAAAGTAGATAAAAGCTGTTAGCGGTAACAGGTTCAGTTTAATATCTGTACCGCCTGCTCGCAATTCTATTTGCTCGCACTTCTACTGGCACTTCTAACTGTACATATCGGAAGCACAGCAGTAATCACGGTGATACTGCTTAGTTGAACCTTAACACATTCAGCCACCCGTCATTCAAGGCATAGCAATAATTGCAGTAATTGTTCGTGCTTATCCCTTGTTCTTTCTTAACTTCGCAGCCTCGCCGAGATATTTTTCGGTTCGGCATCCGGGCGCCGCAGAGATTGGCATCTGTAAGATTAGTTTTGTTCAATCTCGCATCGGTCAAGTCGGCCGCTCTGAGGTCTGCACCGCTGAGATTTGCACCGCTTAAATCGGCTTCTTGGAGGTCTGCACCGCTGAGATTTGCACCGCTTAAATCGGCTGTTCTCAAGTCGGTTCTACTTAGTTTGGCGGCGCTCAAATTACTGCATTTTAAGTTAGCCAACACGAGGGATGCGTCTCGAAGAGAACTCTCGCTGAGGTTGGCATTTTCTAAGTTGGCTCCCCTGATGTCGGCCCTGCTCATGTCAGCCCTGCTGAGGTCGGCATCAGCCAAAAAGGCGTTTCTCATGTTGGCGTTGTTTAAATTAGCTTCCATTAAGTCAGCCGCAGTCAAGTCGGCATCAACTAAGTCGGCCCTGCTGAGAGTGGCGCGGCTCAAGGAAGCGCCAAACAAATCTGCACGGCTCAAGGAGGCGCCAAATAAGTCGCATCCGGGACATCCTCTTGTTTCTAGCAGTCGCTTGACTAGAGACAGATTTTGAGCAGGTAAGGGAAGTGCGGCGCAAAATGGGAGTAGCAGTATCGCTGCAGTCAGAATTTTCAGTTTGATTTTGGTCATCAGAACTATGGGTTTGAAACCCCGTGCTTTTAGGACGGCTTTACATTGAATTGAATCCCCTCGCGGGGTGGAGGGGTATGGTTGCCCCTCCCGTGAGGTATGGTTGCCTCAATCTCTTTTCGGAGTAAAGTTAGCTTGTCGGTCAATGTTTAGTGAGCTTGCGCCGGCCCAAAGCACTGTTGAGCGTGACATACCGAACTGTTTAACTCTCAACGATAGAGCAAGGGACTAGCTACGCATCAAGCGGGTATCGTGACTCAAAAAACGTAGTCTGTTAAGACTGAGGCCCTAGGGGAACGGCTTGTTAGATTTCTCCTTCAAGCCTCATGCCTGATAGCTGAGGTTCCTGACAGTCGGGGTAAGTCCTCTAACTGGCTTCGATCACCGATTTGTCTGCGGGACTTACGCGCGGGGGACCAAAAACCCGGTTTCTTCGTTAATTCCTCGCTGTGAAACCCAATATTCTTACCAGAAACCGGGTTGTTGGCGCAAGTCCTAGTCTAGTGCATTGACGCGGCTCGACGGTCTAAGGTTCGATCGCGCTCACGATCGCGGATATTACTTACGCCTTTGGGATCGCAGCACTTCCCGGCTCCCGAACAGCTTCCAACGGCCGTCACAAGGCGCTGAATGCCAGGGATTCTGGAGCTTGTGACGGCAAGCGGCAAGTGGCTGACTCCGACAGCGGATAAGTATTTGTACTCAGTGCAGTTTGATTGTGCTGGGTAGGGCGATCGTTCTCCGTACAGGCGATCGGTAAATAAGCCAATTGGCTTAGACGGTTAAGACATATTGCTGATGCGCTGCCTTCTGTAAAAAAGATAGCATTTTTGTATGATCCCCGAAATAATACCGAGCAAGCAAGTATAAAACAAATACCACGTGTCTCGGCGGGTGGGAAAATAGGGTACAGCTAATAGTTTCAGACGAGGAAAATAGATGTTGAACAGCATAAATGAACTGGCAGAAGGCGGCCGGGGGCTCAAACTCATGTGGCAAATTGCAGACGAGCTAACTTACACCCGGACTCTCGACGGTCGAAATTGTTTGTGGCTGAGCAAAAGTTACGAAGTAGAAGGTCGCGATCGACCGCAAAATATAAAAAAAGCTAGCGTTTTAGATGGGTTAATGAATTTCTTCAACACCTGGGATTGGCAGAATAAAAAACAGCAGGAACAAGAACTGCATGAAAGTTATGTTCAACACATTAGCCTGCAAGTCAACACAGATCTGAATGCTTTAACTCGAGTTTTGGAGTGGTTTGAGCAGTTGAAAGATTTATCGCTCCCTAATGAGGTTTGGTGGAAGTTTCAGTTAGCTTTGGCTGAAAGTTTCACTAATGCAGTTCGCCACGCTCACAAAAATCTGCCAGTAGAAACTCCTGTTCAACTGGAAATTATGGTGTTTAACGGACGGTTGGAACTCAAAGTTTGGGATTGTGGCCCGTATTTTGATTTTGATGCGAAGCTGAAGGAAACTCTCGCAGCAGATAGAAAACCATGCTTGGATTTAGAGGTTTTGGACTATGCTTGCTTGAGGCCTAGCAGACCGAAAACTTTGGAACTGTCTCAGTTTATAATTGCTGGGTAGCTTTGGAGTGACAGACAATTAACAGGCTGGCACGGTTGAAAATAATGTGTTATGCTAAGCTAAAAACGGTGTTAGGGGACGAGTGACGGGTGTTGTCTTCACGTGCGTGAGGGGTTTTGAATACTGGCAACCTGCAGCGGCTTTGCTTAAAAGCTATGGGCTTGGGTGAGTCTCTAGCGGTTGGAGAGCAACGAGTGCCTCTGTGGAATTAAACATGAAAAACTCAAAATTCAAAGTTAAAAATTATTCACACTAATTGGGGATTTTTTAATTTATCATAGTATCTGGTTGCTCACCAATTACTAATGATTTCCAAAGAAACTTTATTTGTTCTGTCTCTATTTCCCTACTTGGGATTTCTCTGGTTTTTGACTCGCTCGGGAAAAACACCCCCTTTAGCTCTGAAGGGATTTTACGGCACTCTCGTTTTTGTGGCTGTAACTATTCCCGCCGCAATTTATGCAAAAGTTGCCTACAACGAGTCGCTAGCAAATGTCGATTGGCTGCATGGTTCTGCGGAATTCTTCTTAACACTTGCCAATATTTTAGTAGTTTTAGGCTTTAGGGAAGCGGTGATTAAAGCCAAAGCATCCTCACAGAAGGGCGGCGGGGATCGAGAGTGTCTTTTAGACGGGGGAGAATAGCTGGGAGCCTCTGAGTTTTGTATTTGCTCTCCCTGCGAGCGTCCCGCTCCCTATATGTATATATAATATATAGCGAGCGGGACGCTCGCACTCCTAAAAAATGCTTTTTGCTCTCCGCAGAAATGCTCGCGAATAGCCGCAGTTAACAGTTAACTGTTGAGATACCAGTTTGCGATCCGCCAAGAAAGCAAAATTTTAGCTAGCCAGACGGGAATCCCCAAACTATATCGCTTCGATTACTGTGGGATGAAAGTCGCGTTTCGCTGTGGATTCCACCGTCAACCAATTCAAAACTATGTTTTGAGCGGTGGGCGGGTGGATGACGAGACAAACAAACTCTTTATTTAATGGGTCTATTTTCTCCTTTGTACTTGACAGTAAATAACGCATTCTGGTACAGTAACACTAATTGACGCGTACCGACTGCGATCCAATATTTGCCAATTAATGAGAACGGCTTACCAGTACAAACTACGTCCAACAAAACAGCAAGTCATTGAGCTAGACAGATGGCTATCCATGCTGTGTGCCCAATACAATTACCTGTTGGCTGATAGATTTAATTGGTACGAACAAAATCGCTCTCCTGTTAACGCCTGCCATCTCGTCTGTTACCTACCTGAACTGCGAGACAATCCCGATTATTGGTCGCAAAAGAAAACGTTACCTCAACTCAAGAAAACACATCCTTGGTATAGCGAAATATATTCGCAAGTCCTTCAGGATGTAGTTAAACGAGTTAAGACAACATTTGACCGTTTCCTAAAAGGTGATAGCAGCGGAAAACGCAGCGGAAAACCTCGATTCAAAGCTCGCAGCCGCTATCGCACCTTTACTTATCCGCAAATGAAAGAGGGATGCTTACAGGGCAACTTGATTAACTTGCCGATGTTTGGGAAAGTTAAAGTTGTCTTGCACCGTCCTATCCCTGACGGGTTCAAAATCAAAACCGCATCTGTCACCAAGAAAGCTGATGGTTATTACCTGACGCTCTCCCTAGAAGACAAGACAGTTCCAGAGATAAAGCCAGACTTTAACCCTCGCTCGATAACAGGTATTGACGTGGGATTGAAGGATTTTTTGACAACATCTGAAGGCGAAACAGTCGCTATTCCCCAATATTACCGTAAAGAACAAAAATGCTTGCGAACAATTCAAAAGCGAGTGTCACGTCGCAAAAAGGGGAGCAATAGCAGGCTTAAAGCTATTAAGCAACTGGGCAGACAACA
>NZ_JAUBTO010000196.1:0-11761 GCF_036702495.1 Microcoleus sp. C2D2
TTAGTCATTAGTCATTAGTCATTAGTCATTAGTCATTAGTCATTAGTCATTAGTCATTAGTCATTAGTCATTAGTTAGTGGTTAGCAGCTAATACCAAATCCGTGTTAAATACTCCCTTTATTCTTTAGTCCGCTTGGAGTGGACGAAAGCTTTTGTAGACGCGATTTCAATATCCGACTTCATAAAGGGGATGACAAATCCGGATTTAGTATAATAACTAATAACTATTTGATCGAGATTGAGGACAAATAAAATCCGCTAATCAGGGTAAGGTGCTAAAGCCAGGGGCTTCCCGGTCGTTCTTCGGTGATATTCGGCGCCCCCTACAAATAGGGGTAAGTTGCGCCGAATATCACCCTACAAATGACTGATGACTATAACGTTTTAATTTGCTCAATCACCCAGTCAAAAGTTTGCATAACTTGCTTGAGGGCAGATTCATCTTGCAAAGTAAACAAAGCCAGACTCGGCGACCTTCTCTCGCCCGGTTCTGTAGGTAACGACAGACCGATCGAAGTCAGCTTACTTCTCAATTCCAGCCAATGGTGTTCCGCATTAAACGGCGGCCTGGAACCGTAATTATCAGCAGAAATCTCCATTCTGCCAGCAATATCTACAGTGAATAAGTGATAGGGTTTTCTTCCCTTTTGAGGCAATTGAGCGACGAAACCGCCGTAGGCGTCCCCCGTTCCCCAGTGAATTTGAACTTCGGGTTCTTGACTTTTTGCCCAAAGGTAAATTGCTCTTGCCATTTGCGCCTCATCCGCACCCCGTCTAGCTTTGATTTCCGCAAAAAATGAAGATTCATCCCAGCGCCTTCTTTCGCGTGTTGCGCTGGATTTTTTCTGCTGTGCTTCGGCTGTCTGACCGATCACTCTGGGAACCAGCGTTTTCAAACCGTCTTGACTTACATACTGTTTAATTTCCAGGGCCAAAACTTCAACCGGGTCCATTTGTTCGTTGAGAAATTCCACAACTCGGCGCATTTCAGCGGAAATCTCGTCAGCTACAAACACTAAGCGAACTTTACCGGCTTGCAAATTAGTTTTAACCTTCTGCCAAAATCTCTCTTCATTAGCCTCTGCACCAAGAAACTCTTCAAAAATCTGTTCGGGATCGCGACCCCGATCGCGACAATTAGCTTCAAACAGAGCAATAATTGAATCGACCGGCCAGTAAACCAACGCATTAGCAGCATAGTCGATCGACTGACCCAAAACTTTTTGCCGCAGTTCGGCATTAGGAGTTCGCCTGACATCCACCAAAGTAGGAACGGCATTTTGGTCGAGAAACAAATGATCCAGGGACCACTGTACCGCTGTTTCCTCATCGCTGGGTGCAGGTTCCCGCGAAATTAACAGCCACCTCCGCGCCGTCGCCCGATCGATTTGATCTCCCGCGAGCAAAGTGGGATAAGTTACTAGCAAGTCTTGTAACTGGTCTTCCGAGTCGTAGGGCTGTTCCATCATTTCTACCAGCCTGTCGTCGTCCTGAATCAGATAAATACCTCCAGCCATGCAAGCCCACCTACTCAATTTTAGATTTTAGATTTTAGATTTTAGATTTTAGATTTCAGGCTTAGTTATTAGTCTTCAGTCTTCAGTCCGCAGCCCATGACTTCTGAAGGCGGAAGGCATTGGTCAGACTTCAATAAAAATTTTGAATTCAATAATTTTTATTGTTTGTTAATTCAACAAAAAATCCGTTCTGACCAGTGACTGATGACTAATGACTAATGACTAATACAACCAGTAAATACTCGCTGTGCCGGCCCGGTCATGTAAATCCGCCCAGAAACTTCTGCCCATTCGATTTCCAAAACGCCGCCGGGAAGTTCAACCGCAGTTGCCCGATCGCACTTCCCTACCAACACCCCAGCTACCACAGCAGCACAAGCACCAGTCCCACAAGCTAGAGTAACACCCGCACCTCTTTCCCACACCCGCATTTTTACATACTCCGAACGTATAACTTGAATAAATTCCGTATTTGTACGCTGCGGGAAGGCCGGGTTGTGCTCGAATTGAGGCCCGACAGTTTCTAAAGCAACAGCCGAAACATCCTCTACAAAAGTAATGCAGTGAGGATTGCCCATGCTGACGCAGGTAACAGACCAAGATTTACCCGCTACGAAGATCGGCACATCTATAACTTTGGCATCCGGTGCAGCCAAAGTTGTCGGAATTTCCGCAGCCAGCAGCCGGGGAACTCCCATATCCACCTTAACCTGACCGTCCGATCGCAATTCGGTGATAATAACGCCCGCACCGGTGTGAATCCGGTACTCAGTCTTAGATTCACTCCCCCCCGAAGCTTGGGGGGGTTGGGGGGGGTGAATTTCCGACGCTTCCAAATCGGCAATAAACTTAGCCAAACAGCGAATTCCGTTGCCGCACATTTCCGGTTCCGAACCGTCGGAGTTAAAAATCCGCATCGTATACTCACTGTCGTTTTGCCCTGGAAGAGCAAATATCACGCCGTCTGCGCCAATCCCGAAATGTCGATCGCACAAATCCACAGCTTGTTCTGGCGCGAGTACCGGTTCTGACGAGTGGCGATTGTCAATCAGAATAAAATCATTTCCCAGTCCGTGATACTTCGCAAACTCGATCGGCATAAAAACAAACCTCTTTTGGTTAAAACTGATTAGTTGATAGACTTCATAAAGTCCTCAGTCATTTGCCACTTGCGTCCCGCCCGGATGTCCTTAGTCCTGGATCCTGGGTCCTCACTCCTCAATCCTCAGTTTGCCACCAAAGACTAATGACTAATGACTAATGACTAATGACCAAATTACCCATTTCCCACTATGTCAGAATTTGAGACCGGATTGCCCAGCGTTCGCTTAATACAAAGCTACATCAAAGACAAAGAACAGGTAGAGATTAAACTCCTTACCGGCGACTTGCTAGCCGGCAGAATTTTTTGGCAGGATCATAGCTGCATTTGCCTCCTCGATCCCTCAGAAACACAAATTCTGATCTCGCGGCCAGCAATTGCTTATCTCAAACCCAACGGCTGATGAGAAGGGGAGAGGGGGAGAGTGGGAGAGGGGGAGAGTGAGAGAGTGGGAGAGGGGGAGAGTGGGAGAGGGGGAGAGTGGGAGAGGGGGAGAGTGGGAGATGGAAAAAATCTTCCCTCGAACCTCTTCCAACTTCGGTCTTCCTGAGTTCCGTTACATCCGTTGCCGAACTTCCTGAGTTCCGTTACATCCTCAGAAAGCGAATCCGTTGCCGAACTTCCCTAATCGCTAAACAGCTTTTCGCTGACTTGGGCGGCGACAAAAGGCAGCTTTAAAGCAGGTACCAGAACCGGCGGTGAGGCAGTCCGCTGCATCAAGCCGAGCTCGTAGAAGCCCCCGCACAGCAGCAAACGATCGCCTTCGTGCAAATTGGTAGTTCCGTCCGGCCAGCGAGTAAATTTCCCTTCCCGGCGGATCGCCCGCACCTGCACCCCGTACTGGCCCAGCAAATCTACCTCTGATAGTTTTTTGCCCGCCCAAGGGCTGTTTGCTGGCAGCCTCAGCCACTGGCAAGAACTGTCGCCCTGCGGCACTGCAACTTCCCCCTTCGCCAGCAACTCAAAACTGATGAGTTCCTCCGGTTCTCCCACTACAAAAAGTCGATCGCCCGACTGCAAAGCTGTCTTACCGTTGGGATAATCAATTTCCTCGCCATCTGCGCGGACGATCGCCATCACGCTGACCCCTGTCAACTGCCGCAAGTTAGTTTCTTCCAGAGTCATGCTGGCGATGGGAGAACCTGACGGCAAGTTGTACCACTCGCTGTTCATATCTCGAACCGCCACTTTCAAATCCCGTGAAACCGCCAAAGGTTCGCGCGGTGGCCGCAATTCCAGATAGCGGCTGCTGCGAATTTGCTGCACATCCCGCGCGATCGCCATTGCGGAGAGCCCCATGCCAGCCAGCAAGTGGGAAGACAGTTCTAAACTGGCCTCAAACTCCGGCTGCACAACTTCCCAGGCCCCGAGTTGGTAAAGCAATTCGATGTCTTTATCTTGGTTTGCCTGCACCACAATATCCAAATCCGGGACTAATTCTAAAGCCCGCTTCAGACACAAGCGAGTGCTCATAGGATCGGGAAGGGCGATCGCCATGGCTTTTGCCCGTTCCACCCGGGCGGCTTCCAATACGTGCAAGCTGGCAGCATTCCCGTAAATGTAAGGAATTCCTTGCACTCGGCAGTCTTGAATACTACTTTCTGACTCGTCGATCACCACAACTGAACAGTTGCGGCTTTGCAGCATTTTGACTAAAATTCTGCCGACTCGCCCATAGCCGCAAACCACAACATGATTTTGTTCGGGCAAAGTTTCAGCTATTGCCACAGGTTGAGATGTTTCGTCAAAATAGCGCTGCAAAGGCCCGAAATTTTCCGCCCACTTCAATAACTGCGGCACGCTTCTCAATACAAAGGGAGTCAGCACGAGGGTGACTGCCGTCGTTCCTAAAATTAACAGGTAAACGTTTCGCGAAACCAGCCCCATAACTTGGCCGGAACTAGCGAGTACAAAGGAGAATTCTCCTATTTGAGCTAAGCCCAAACCTGCGATTAATGCTGTTTTTAGCGGATAGCCAAATAGTCGAACGATCGGCGTTATAATCAAGAATTTGCCGACAAATACTAGAAATACCAGTCCCAGAATTACTTCTAGATGGTTCCAGAGAAACATCGGGTCAATTAACATCCCGATGGTGACAAAAAATAAGGATGCAAAAATATCTCGCAAAGGCTCGACATAAGTTAGAGTTTGGTCGGCATATTCCACCTCCGAAATCATTAAACCCGCCACAAATGCGCCCATCTCGATCGAAAAACCCAAATATTCTGTCAGTAGCGCAATCCCTAAAGCCAAAACCACAACTCCCAGCAAAAACAGTTCCCGGCTTTCTGTTTGCGCGAGGTAGCGCAGCAACTGCGGTACGATCCAAATGCCCGCGACTACAGCACCGACAGCAAATAACCCGATTCGCAGCAGGGCCCAGGCTACTGTAAAGCCGATCGCTTCTGCTGGCTGATTGAGTGCCGGCAAAACTGCTAGCATTAGCCCCAACGCCAAATCTTGAACTACTAATATTCCCAGCATGACTTGACCGTGGGAAGTACCGCCTTCATTGCGCTCCATTAAGCATTTCAGTACGACTGCTGTCGAGGAAAGCGACAGAATCGCTCCTAAAAACACGCCTTGAGCCGGCGATTCTACCCAGCCTACAGCCAAGGAAATTGCAGTAGTAATGGCGATCGTCAGCACAATTTGTAAGCCCCCCCCGCCCAAACTAATCGCTTTAACTTTCTGGAGTTCGGCGAAAGAAAATTCTACTCCCAAGGCAAACAACAGAAAGGCAACCCCGAATTCAGCCAGGGTGTCTACCTGAATTAATTCTTTAATCAGCCCCAAACCAGCCGGCCCAACTACGATCCCTCCCAGGAGATACCCGAGAATTACCGGCTGTCGCAACAGCGATGCAAAGAGTCCTCCTGCTGCGGCAGCAGCGAGAACTAGAACTAAGTCCACGATCAGTCGGAAGTCTTCTTGCACAACTTTATGAAAAAAGTATAAAGTTATATTATAGTATCTAATGTCTTGACTATGTTTGGCGCGTTGACTATAGTTGAGCAACAAGCGCAACGGCTACCCTTAACTAACGTATTTTCTCATGACACAGAGTTCAACTCCTCACAAAAAGCTTAACCTCTTGCAAGTTTATCGGGGGATTGCGGCTGTATTGGTGGTAATGTTTCACCTCAACGATATGAGCGCCGAGAGATTAAATCAAGTTACTTTTTTTAATTTATTTCAGGCTGGGTGGAGCGGTGTTGATTACTTTTTTGTATTGAGCGGTTTTATCATGGTGTACGTTCACCGCTCGGCGATCGGTAAAAAAAACCAGTTAAAATCGTTTTTAGTCAAACGCGGCGTGCGAATTTACCCCATCTACTGGATAATTACTCTAACAGTTTTGTGTTTCTTTCTAGTAATTCCCGGTTTTGCTAACAATAAAGATTTAAGCTTGGGAAAGGTAATTTTGTCGCTGCTCTTGATTCCTCAAAACGACAAGCCCATTCTGGATGTAGGTTGGACTTTAATTTGCGAATTATATTTTTACTTCCTGTTCAGTATAGCTATCTGGTTGAAACCCAAACATTCTGTACCGATACTTTTGACTTGGCTATTTGTCACGCTTCTACATTTTTGTAAAATTGTAAAATTCCCAGACTCTTTTTTCTTGCTTAATCTAGTATTTGGGAATATGAATTTAGAATTTGTTTGGGGCTGCTTGGCAGCGTATATTGTGATTAAATATAACAATAAGATAGGTAAGTACAGGTGGATATTGTTTGGGATAGCAAATTTAGGATATATTATTTTAGGAATGCTCGTCGCATGGAGAAACATAGAGTTCGATCGCATCACTACTTTTGCAGTGCTAGCAGCTATGTTAATCATTGCTGCTACCTCGATAGACCTCAAAGATTCCCCGAAAATTCCTTATCTTTTAATTTTCTTGGGAGATGCCTCCTACTCGATATTCTTGACCCACGGGCCGCTGATTTCAGCAAGTACAAAAATTGTGCAAAAGGCGAATTTAGGAAAATATTTCGACGGTTTCTTTGCTCCGGCTCTACTGGCATTGTTCACCGTAGTTTTAGGTTGCATATTCTACTCTTTGATAGAAAAACCCTTGACAGTTTTTCTGCGGAAAAATATTGTTGAAAAAATGTTTCTTCCCAAAGCAGAAGGCAGGATCTAAAAAGGCCGAAGGTTTGCCTGCATTAGAAGCTAAGAATCCCGATACTCTCTGCTGTGAAATTAATCTCCTTCTAACGGGTTATTGTTACTTTCGGACTCCAGAGCCTAAACTGTGATTTTAGTCCTCAAAAACGCACTCAATCAAGATATTTGAGCTCTATAGTGAAGTGAAAAGCCCTGGGATGCGCCAGATTATGGGGATTGTGGACAGCCATCTCTGATGCACCCACGATCGGGTCAATTGCCCTTGAGCGTCTGATTGTGGCCAGCCACGGGCGTCAAACTAACGAGGACAAGGTGAAAGCTGCCGTAGCACCTGTAAAGACTGCGCTAGAGGCGATCGAGTCCCTAACTGTAGGACACCCGTATTAGCTCGGTCACGAACTGAGCATTGCCGATTTCTACCTAATTCCGGTCTTCACCTAACTATCGCAGATCCCAGAGTACGAAGCAACGATCGCGCAAACTTCAAAGCTGCGGACTTGGTGCAATGAGGTCAGTCAACTTCCCAATGTGTCGAAAGTCTGTGCTTGACCAAAATAATGGGATTCAAGCCCCGTCCTTTTAGGACGGCTTTTTCTTGTTTGTGCTACAATTTTGATGTAGAGTTTTTCCACGTCAAATGTTTGTTTTAGAGTTTAAGGCAAAAGGGAAAACAACTCAATACTCAGCGATAGACGAGGCAATTAAGACTGCTCAATTCGTTCGGAATAAATGTGTCCGCTATTGGATGGATAACCGAGGGGTGGGGCAGAAAGACTTGTATCGTTATAACACTGCATTGAGGGGTGAGTTTCCATTTGTTAACGCTTTGAACTCTCATGCTTGCCAAGCTTCTGTCGAGAGAGCGTATTCTGGGATCGTTCGATTCTACGACAATTGCAAAAAGGCTATCCCAGGAAAGAAAGGCTACCCGAAGTTCAAGAAGAATTGTCGCTCGGTTGAGTACAAGACATCAGGGTGGAAACTTTCAGAAACTCGGAAACAAATCACCTTTACAGACAAAAAAGAAATTGGCAAGCTTAAGCTAAAAGGAACGTGGGATTTAAACTTCTACCAACTAGACCAGATAAAACGGGTTAAATTGATTCGTCGTGCTGACGGCTACTATGTCCAGTTTTTAATCAGTGCAGAGAACAAGGTAGAAACAAAACCAACAGGAAAGACGATTGGTTTAGATGTTGGACTTAAAGAGTTCTACACCGATTCCAATGGTCACAGCGAAGCTAACCCTAAATTTTATCGAACAAGGGAGAAGCGTCTTAAGTTTAGACAACGCCGTGTTTCTCGCAAGAATAAAGACTCTACCAACCGAAAGAAAGCCATTAATAGATTAGGACGAGTCCACCTCAAAATAAGTAGGCAACGTGAAGAACACGCTAAGAAAATAGCGCGTTGCGTAATCCAATCTAACGATTTGGTCGCCTATGAAGATGTGAGGATTAAAAACTTAGTTAAAAATCACTGTCTCGCCAAGTCGATTAATGATGCAGGTTGGTATCAATTCAGGAAATGGTTAGAGTATTTTGGAGTCAAATTTGGCAGGGTAACGGTTGCCGTTAATCCTGCCTATACTTCTGGTGAATGTTCTAATTGTGGTGTAGTAGTCAAGAAATCTCTATCCATAAGAACCCATATTTGTCAATGTGGATTCGTTTTAGATAGAGATTGGAACGCAGCTATCAACATTCTGAATTTAGCCTTGGGTACTACGGGTCACGTAGGAACCTGGATTTTAAATCCGAACGCTTCAGGAGATTCGACCTCTACTCATGCTGGAGAGATCTTGTATGAGCAAGTTGGGTCTATGAATGAAGAATCCCCACGCCTTTAGGCCCGGGAGTGTCAAATCTGTAGCATTTTATAACTCACGGGTTTACAACCATGTCGCATTTATTTGAGCCATTCGATCAACGTGGCGTTACCTTCCGAAATCGCATTGCAGTTTCTCCCATGTGTCAATATTCAAGCGTTGATGGATTCGCGGATGATTGGCATCTGGTTCATCTCGTCAGTCGAGCCGTAGGAGGGGCAGGGCTGGTGATGACTGAAGCAGCCGCAGTCGAGCCAGAAGGACGAATTACGCCGCAAGATTTGGGAATCTGGCAAGATGCTCACATTGAAATGTTGGCGCGAATCGTCGAGTCAATTCACCGCAACGGTGCGGTTGCTGGAATTCAACTTGCTCATGCAGGTCGAAAAGGCAGTACAGCGCCTCCGTGGGATGGCGGCGATGTGCTTGGAGAATCTCTTGGGGGATGGACTTCGATCGCCCCTAGCGCCATTCCATTTGCTCCCGATAGCCCCGCCCCCATCGCTGTGAGTATCGAAGACATTCAAAAGTTGACCGCATCCTTTGTCAAGGCAGCTCAGCGCGCCCTCGAAGCCGGATTTGACCTAATAGAGATTCATGCGGCTCACGGCTACCTACTGCATGAATTTATGTCTCCCTTGAGCAATCAACGGACAGATGACTATGGTGGCACTTTTGAGGCTCGCATCCGGTTTTTATGTGAAGTCGTAGAAGCGGTGCGAAATGTTTTGCCGGATCGAACACCGCTTTGGGTTCGCATCTCTGCAACCGATTGGGTTCCAAATGGTTGGGACATAGAACAAAGTATTGTACTCAGCTATAAATTAAAGTCACTGGGCGTTGATTTAATCGATTGTTCCTCAGGCGCAATTGTACCCGGGGAAAAGATTCCGACGGGTGCAGGTTATCAAACTACGTTTGCCGAGATCCTTCGACGCTCCGCGAACATCGCCACCGGAGCCGTTGGTATGATTACTGCACCCGCGCAGGCTGACCACATCATCCGGACAGGTCAAGCAGATATGGTATTACTTGCCAGAGAACTGCTGCGCGATCCTTATTGGCCGATGCGGGCTGCGAAGCAACTACGTCAATCGGTACCTGCTCCAATTCAGTACGATCGCGCTTGGTAATTAATCGGCTTTGCGATCGGTTTTAGGTGAGCGGGTTTAATCAACTAACACGAGTAAAGATGTCTGAGATTGAAAGCAAGGTTGTGATTATTACCGGAGCAAGTAGCGGTGTAGGGGAAGCCACTGCTCGTCGTTTAGGCGCCAGCGGAGCCAAACTGATGCTTGCTGCTCGCCGTGAAGATAGACTCAAAGACTTGGTGGCTGCAATCCAAAAAACAGGTGGCACGGTTGCCTATCGAGTCACCGATGTGGCAGATCGCGCCCAGGTGCAAGCATTGGCTGAGGCAACCTTGGAAACCTATGGACGCATTGATGTTCTGGTCAACAATGCGGCTTTAATGCCAGAGTCTTTCCTTGACCAGATTAAGGTCGATGAGTGGGATCAAATAATTGATGTCAACCTTAAAGGCGTGCTTTACGGCATCGCTGCGGTGCTGCCGACTATGCGCCCACAGAAGTCTGGGCACGTAATCAACTTGTCGTCTATTGGAGGGCATAAAGTAGTTCTGGGGGCGGCAGTTTACTGTGCTACCAAGTATGCAGTGCGAGCAATTTCCGAAGGGCTGCGACTGGAGTCAAACGGTGAAATTCGTTCTACCATCATTTCACCCGGTGCGGTTGCAACTGAAGGGCTGCTGCTGCTGTCAAAGGGTGAAATTCGTTCTACCAACATTTCACCCGGTGCGGTTGCGACTGAGTTGACCGATACCATCACTGATGGTGATACGACATCACGGGTGAATCAGTTTTATTCACTCGCCATTGATGCGGATGCGATCGCCCGGGCGATCGCCTATGCCATCGAGCAACCCGCTGATGTCGATGTCAACGAAATTATCATCCGTCCGACTCGTCAGGAGTTTTGAAGTAGGGCGATCGCATGAGAGTAGATCGACTCTCAATTGAATACGGCTCAACGGCTGAACTGGAACAATGGCTGGTGAATTCAACCATATCCGACGCAGCACAGGCAAGCCGCTGCTGCTGATTCACGGTTTGGCCCGAAGCTGGCGATCGGGGAATCCCATCCTCAACCAGCTCGCTGTTGAACGGGGCGTTGGTGAATTAGAGTATGAATATGAGGAATCACCATCCAATGCCCCGAGTGCCAATCAACCCATATTCGTAAAAACGGTAAGAAAAAAGGAAAACAGAATCATATCTGTGTCAAATGTGGTCGTCAGTTCATCAATGATTATGAACCCCACGCCTAGTGATAGTCAGAGTGTCAAATCCCAATGCCTAAAAATGTACGTCAATGCTATCGGTTTCCGCACAAGTGTTGAATGTTAATAAATCTTCTTAAAAAAAGCCTTCACTATGATAAACTGAAGGCATTAAACTTATTTGAAACTAACTGAATGTTATCAAAGTTACCCGAGATTGTCAAAAAATTTTTAGGAAAGCTTCCAAGCGTCTGATTATCCAGTTTTGAGTACATTTCGATTTGTGTCAAGCTTATACTGAATTTTGCGTTCGACCCCAGCATCAGGGACTCTGAGAGATTTATTTGCCCGTCTCAATCATCAAGTAATAAAAATTGATATTTATTATTTCTACCTTTTTTCAAGCCAATAAAGTGAGAAATACAGAATTTTAAAAAAATGTTATTGCAACTAATGAAAGAAACTAATAAAAGCTGTAAATGGGAGGAATTAGCATTATTTCCTTGAGAGGAAACCACGATTCCCCGGACAACTAAACTGCTATGGGATCAAGTAGTTCATCAATAAAAACTGTTTAGTATAATCAATTTAAGGAATTCAGAGTTTTGCGGCTGCGCTGTCTTTTGATGAACTGCTGCTGGATTAGGTTGCTTGCGGAGAAATCAGCAAGGTTTGTCGGTGGGTTCGATCGCACATTCCCTCGCGAGGTGTTGGGACTCGCCATCCGTTTCTCTGACTGCATCGTTGTGTCGATCGCACCTTCTGAGGTCAAACTCAACAATATAATCAATCTAGCCACCTTGACATCCTCACCGCCCTAAAGGGACGGTGATTCCCAAGAATCACTTCTTGAGTTTTCTGCTTCGTCCTGTGCCAG
>NZ_JAUBTO010000197.1:0-11688 GCF_036702495.1 Microcoleus sp. C2D2
GTTTAGTGAGTCATTAAAACTTTAGAATTAAAGCCGTCCTGGAAAGACGGGGTTTTAGACCCAATTCTCTGATAACAAGCCGCTCAACCTGTCCATCGCATGACTTTGGCCATTACGTGCGATCGACAGGTCAAACCCAAATAGGCAATTTAAATCTGAAACAGCTTATTAAACATCAAATTTCGTCTGCGACCGCAGATTTAGCAATTCTTGGGGAGAAGCTAACAGTTTGACCGTGACAGAAAGGATTTTTTGGTCAGAATTGAGCAAGAACAGCCATGCGACATTAATACCAAAGGCGGAAGTTTGCACCCGGCCGCCGACCTGAACTTCTACATTGCCATCTTCTAAAATTTGGCTGACACCTTGCTGGGGTTCGAGGTGCATTCCTCGCGCTTCTGTTTTTAGATAAGTAGCGATCGAGCTGCTGCCGATAATTGGCTCTTCAAACGGCGCGTGCAGCACCCCCTCATCAGCAAATAAATTAGCCGTAGCGTCAAAATCGCCCGCGTTTAAAGTTTCAAAATATTGCAGTACCGTTGGCTTTGTGATGCCAGCAATCTTTATAGAGCTAGTTATAATAGGTCGAGTTGTTGCGGTCATAAAACAAGTGATTTAAGATGAATGAGTATACTGTAATCATTCTCTTTGTCGCAGCAAATCCCTCAAAAGATATAAGTAGGGCCTGGAAAATAATTCTCCGAAAAAAGGAGGAACCCGAGAGCGTCGATCGCAGCTTCCAGATCGATCGACCCAAATCAATAGTAATTTCAAAAAAAATGCAACTGTAGGGAAGCCACAACCCCTCGCAGTCATCAGTCATTCCCAATTCTTCAATTCTTTATTCTTTAATCTTTAATGGTAGAAACCCAGACACCTGCAGGCATCTGGGTTTCTGGGCAAGCCTGTTTGACAGACCGAACCAGAATATTCTATTTGCGCATCAAATTGAGCAATTCCTTAGGAGATGCCAACAAGTCGATCGCCACAAAGAAAATTTGACCTTGGGGATCGAGCAAAAACCGCCACGCAATGTTCATTCCCACATTCGATCCGAACCAGGGAGTTTCGACTTTGCCGGTGACTTTCACTTGGCGGTAGCCATCTTCTGCGGGTTCCGATAGGCCTCGCTCGGGCATCATTTTCAGTCCGACGCACTCTTCCCGCATATAGTTGAGGATAGCTTCGCGACCCACGATCGGCTTTTGGAAAGGCGGTTGCAGGGCACCTTCTTCAGCAAATAAACCGACGGCTGGGGTGAAGTCGAAGGCGTTCATGTAGTCGATGTAGCTGAGCACAGTCTGCTCGGTGATACCCTCAATTTTGGTTTTCACCCGCTCTTCTGGAGCGGTGGGAGTGCTGCGGGGGGCCAAGCGTTTGCCGTACTCTTGGCTAAAAGCAGGGTCGTAGCCCATGTTAACTACGGTATTGCGAAGTACGGTAATTTGCTGGCCCGGATCTAATTTCTTGATGGTTTCTAGAACTGCGGTGGCTTCGGGAGACATTTGATAGCCAGCGGGGATCGGAGCGACCTTGCCCTGTCTCATTAACTGTCCCAACTCGTACCAGAAACCGAGTTTGGTGTTGACGCGCAAGGAAGTGTAAATCCGCCCGATCGTAGTGTCGGCGTTGCTGGCCAGGTCAAACATCGTTTTGCTTTGAGCCTCCGGCGACATCTGCTTAATTTCGTCGAGGACGCCTTCGACAAGCGCCATGCTGGCTACTCCTGGGGCGGCGGCGGTGATGGAAATACCCATTTCGGTGTAGGCATACCAGAGCAGTGCCAGTTGGTCTTCAACGCTGAGTTTGTAGAACGCTTCCGTGGTAGCCGGAACAACGCTCGCCACCTCGGTGTTCGAGAAAATAGATTGAGCTGATTGAATGCTAACTGCCATGTGTATTTTGCGAGATTTGTGCTTTTAGTCAGGTACTTGAGTTAGGATACCTCAAGCTCCCTTGATTAAAATAATGTAACGTTTTATTAACTTTTGCAAATATAAATAACATATAGCTGAGTTACAAAACTATAATCAATGGTTTGGTAAATTGCGATCGCTGTCACTAGACTGTGCGCCGAATTAGTTTATTTAGGAAGCCGATCGTTAAAATCGCTTTGCATATCATATAAAATCAAAATAGTCAATACAAAAGGTAAATATTTGCCTGGTGTCAAATGAAAGCGCTAATTAGCAGCATTTTGGTGAAGCAAAAAGCCCTGGAGTTGGGATTTCACAAAGTCGGGATAGCCTTGGTAGACGAGGGTACTGACAAGGAGGCACAAAGGTTGCAGGCATGGTTGGATAAAGGCTATCAGGCGGATATGGCATGGATGGCTAACCCGAAACGTCAGGATATTCGCGCTGCAATGCCAGAGGTGAAGTCCTTAATATGTGTCGCCATCAATTACTACAGGCCTCACCAACGCCCGGGCGGTTCCGAATATGCTAAAATCTCTCGCTACGGCTGGGGACGAGATTACCACAAAATTCTGCACAAAAAACTGAAGGTTTTGGCAAATTGGCTGCGATCGCAAGGCGAGGGAATTGAAGCGCGGTATTATGCTGATACCGGGCCGATTCAGGATAAAATGTGGGCCCAGCGTGCCGGGATTGGCTGGATTGCTAAAAATGGCAATGTAATTTCGCGCGAATACGGTTCTTGGGTATTTTTGGGCGAAATCTTGACTAATTTGGAGTTAGCGCCCGATGAGTCCCATACGGAACATTGCGGTACTTGTACTCGCTGCATTGAGGCCTGTCCGACCGGGGCAATTACTGAGCCTTTTGTGGTGAATGCCGATCGATGTATAGCTTATCACACGATCGAGAATCGAGCCGAAAAATTGCCCGACGAAATTGCATCTAATTTACAAGGTTGGGTAGCAGGTTGCGATATTTGTCAGGATGTTTGTCCTTGGAATCAGCGATTTGCTAAACCAACTGATGTTGCCGACTTTGAGCCTTATCCTGAAAATATAGCGCCGACACTTGCAGAATTAGCCGACATCTCCGACGAAGAATGGAACCGCCGATTTACAGCTTCGGCGCTGCGGCGCATAAAACCAGAAATGCTGCGCAGAAATGCCAAAGCAAATCAAATCAACAGTCATTAGTCAGCAGTCATTAGTCAGCAGTCATTAGTCAGCAGTCATTAGTCATTAGTCAGCAGTCATTAGTCAGCAGTCATTAGTCATTAGTCATTAGTCATTAGTCATTAGTCATTAGTCAGCAGTCATTAGTCAGCAGTCATTAGTCAGCAGTCATTAGTCATTAGTCATTAGTCATTAGTCATTAGTCATTAGTCATTAGTCAGCAGTCATTAGTCAGCAGTCATTAGTCAACAGTCAACAGTCAACAAATAACACTCAACAAATAACAAATGTCAGCAAATGAACCCAAAGAATACGATGCAGTTTTGGGCGGTCAAAATTCCCCTCCAATTAATGCTGCTATCTTGGGTGGCATAGCTGGAGTCAAATACCGCTTAGCAAGTCCGTCTGTTGAAGCAAGGCTGGCAGCAATCACAGATGCCCTAAACTATGGAGAAGAAGGTTTAGAAGCAGCAACTGCCGTTTTTGACGATGCTGACGAGCAGGTGCGTGCGTTCGCGGCTGCGCTGTTTGGAGCGCAAGAACAGCTAATTTTGCTCAAAAAAGGTGCAGCAATTTGGAATAAATGGAGAGTGCAAAATCTACTTTTATTTGGTGGTTTTGTAGACTTGAGTTGGGGAGATTTTAGCGGACTTAATTTGGCTAAAGCAAACCTGAGAGAGTCAAACTTAGCAGGAGCGAACTTTGCATCTGCCAACCTGCGAGGCGCAAAAATATTTCAAAGTAACTTGGAAGTAACTAATCTGAGAAATGCCGATTTGAGCGAAGCAAACCTGAGCAAAACTAATCTCAGCAGCGCTGATTTGCAAGCAGCTAATCTCAGTTTAGCCAACCTCCGCTCGGTTAATTTTCGCGAGGCTAATTTATCTCAAAGCATTTTGAAAAAAGCTAAACTCTGCGGGGCAGATTTGAGCGAGGCAAATTTGACTGGTGCTGACTTGAGCGGGGCTGACTTGAGTGGGGCAAAGCTGGGCGGAGCGAAATTGGCAGGAGCCAATCTGGCTGGAATTAAATTAATTCGATCGAAGTTGTACGGGTTGGATTTTAAGGGATTTGTGTTGACAGGAGCTAATTTGCGGTGGAGTAAATTCGCAGGAACTTGTTTTCAAGGAGCTGATTTGCGCGGGGCTAATTTAGAGAAAAATGATTGGACAAATGCTGATGTGTCTGGCGCTGATTTGACTGAAGCTAACCTTTGCGATGCTGATTTTAGTAAAGCTAATTTGAGTAATGCTAATCTGAGCGGGGCCGTTGCCAAAAGAGCAAATTTTCAGAAAGCCAATCTCATCGGAGCTAATTTTAATGGGGCTAATTTGAGCGGTTCTATTATGAAACAAGCTAATATCGATAATCGGCGGATTTTTGCGACAGCTAATTGCACCGGATGTAGCTGGAATTGATATTTTTACAGCAACAGAGATTTAAAATGAATAAACCGCAGCGCTGTTTTGTTTGCAAGGAGACTTTTCAAGAGCAACATTTTTTTTACCGGGGTTTGTGTTTGAAGTGCGGCGAACTTAATTTTGCCAAACGCAACCAAACTGCTAATTTGCAGGGGTTATTTGCTTTGGTGACGGGAGCGAGAGTGAAAATTGGGTATGCTGTAACTTTGAGGTTGTTGAGATCGGGTGCTGCTGTAATTTGTACTACTCGTTTTGCTCGGGATGCTGCTAGGAGATATGCGAAAGAAGCGGATTTTGCCCAGTGGTGCGATCGCCTGCAAGTTTATGAGTTAGATTTGCGGTATATTGCGGGCGTTGAGCGATTTGCAGAACACCTCGTCTGCTGCTATCCCCGAATTGACATTATTATCAATAATGCGGCTCAAACAATTCGCCGCCCTCCTGAATTTTACCAGCATTTGAGGGATTTTGAATCTCTGCCTTTGGAGGCTTTGCCTGCTGAGATTCAGCCGCTGTTGGCGCGATCCTCTTCGAGGGCAACGCTTACGCACTTTTTGACAGACAATATTTCTGAGGATATCCCCAAATCTCTCACAGACTCTGTTCCAAATCGCAACAGTGAAATCCCCACGGTTTTTAACTTGGATCCAGAGAATCAATTATCACATTCATCTGATTTTAGTTTGTTTCCGCCCGGAATGTACGATCGCGACGGACAACAAGTGGATTTGCGCCCTTTCAACAGTTGGGTGATGAAGGATGATGAGGTGAGCATTTTGGAAATGTTGGAAGTTCACGTTATCAATGCGATCGCTCCTTTTGCGATTAACAGCAGGCTCAAACGGCTGATGAAAAAATTTCCTGAAGCTAGCAAATATATTGTCAATGTTTCTTCCAAAGAAGGGCAATTTAACAGCGACAAACCTTGGCGACATCCGCATACAAATATGGCAAAAGCATCGCTGAACATGATGACTCGCACCTGCGCTTCTGAGTATGCCAAACACAAAATTTTTATGAATGCTGTCGATCCGGGATGGATTAGTTTTCAGCACCCTTACCCTCAAGTTTTAGCGATGCAGCAGCGCGGCGTACAACCTCCCTTTGATGCTGTCGATGCCGCCGCGCGGATTTGCGATCCAATTTATTTGGGAGTAAATGAGGGACGCTATTTTTATGGTAAATTATTTAAAGATTATGCTGAGTCGCAGTGGTAACACTCATTTAATATTTTTGTGGCTTTTTCCACTTTCCACCATTGGTATAGCAATCCTAAATCATTTGTGAATTTCTTACTCCCAGACCGCGGGTTCGGGGAGGGCTGGGGTGGGGTAAAAAATTTACAACTCCTGCAAGGATTGCTATATCAACTTAAGACTAAATTCCTTTCATACTTTCGCTTATATCTAAGTCTCGATCCGCCTCGCATCCCCCTTAATAAGGGTGACGAAAAAGAGTTCTTGTCTCCCCCGCGGGAGGGGGATTAGCGGGCAAAAATCAGGGGGGGAGCGAGACTCAGCCACAAGCGAGATATATAATTTACAATTAATATTGGGTTCGATGTCAAAATTTTGCCTTGAAAATGTATAATAAAATGGGGCAGTGTAGCTTAGTGGTAAAGCGCGATGCTCTATGCAGGGGCGAGAGACAACCGTTTGATTCGGTTCGCTGCCACCAGCAACGTAGTTTAAATGATAGAATTCCTTGGAGCATACCAGGAGATGCGGGTGCAAATCCCGCCGTTGCGATCGTTTTTTGTGACAAGCAATTGGTATCAACTTAAGACTAAATTCCTTTCATACTCTCGCTTATATCTAAGTCTCGATCCGCCTCGCATCCCCCTTAATAAGGGTGACGAAAGAGAGTTCTTGTCTCCCCCCGCGGGAGGGGGATTAGCGGACAAGAATCAGGGGGGAGCGAGACTCAGCTACAAGCGAGATATATAATTTACAATTAATATTAAGTTTGATGTCAAAATTTTGCATTAAAAATGTATAATAAAATGGGGCAGTGTAGCTTAGTGGTAGAGCGATCGCTCTCCAAAAGCGAGAGACAACCGTTTGATTCGGTTCGCTGCCACCAGCAACGTAGTTTAAATGATAGAATTCCTTGGAGCATACCAGGAGATGCGGGTGCAAATCCCGCCGTTGCGATCGTTTTTTTTGACAAGCAAGAGGTAATGGGTAATATAGAAGTGAGCCCTAGTTCCTTATTTGCTATTGTCCAATGACCAAAGTAATTATTTTTGATTTTGACGGTACTTTAGCAGATACAATCGATATTCTTCTGAGCATCACCAACCGTTTGTCAGCAGAATTCGGCTTTAAGTCTGCGACAAAAGAGCAACTCGCTCAACTGAGCAATTTAAATTCTTGGCAAATTCTTCAGTATTCTGGCATTTCTATCTTCAAATTCCCGCTGTTGATTAGAAGGTTGAAAGCAGAGTTGCACAGTGAAGTTCCCCACATTCAATTATTTCCGGGAATTAAAGAAGTTTTACTCGAGTTGAAAAAACGTGGCTTTCAACTGGGTATTATTACCTCTAATTCAAGAGAAAATGTCTTGGGAGCCCTGGAAAGAAACGGTTTGCAAGACACTTTTACATTTATTTACTCTGGCTCAACTTTTGGCAAACATAAAGTTATTAATAAATGGCTAAGAATAGAGAATATACATACTGAAAAAGTCGTTTATGTGGGAGATGAAATCCGAGATATAGACGCTGCTAAAAAAACCGGAATTAAGGTAATTGCTGTAGGTTGGGGTTTTAATTCTCCGCAAGCTTTGGCTGCACAAAATCCTAATTTTTTGATTGAACGCCCCCAGGAATTGATAGAGATTATCAATTCCTGGCAGTAATTATCATGCTATAGCAGAAGTCCGATGTCCGTCGGAAGAAGGAAGAAGGAAGAAGCAGTAATAGCAATGGTTTCAGCGTTCGAGAATGTCCTAACCGTCTTGGCGGTTGCTATATTTGTAAGGTAATTCCCCAACCAGGGCTTATATTATGACCCGTGGAACAACCGCCCTCAAATCCTTTTGTAGTGCATTATTTATTGAAATTGGTATAATAAATCCGGTTTCTTAACGTGATGTATAATTCCCAAAAACCGGGTTTCTTCCCAGATATTTCGGTAGCCCACCTAGATTTTCTAAGAAACCCGGTTTCTTAGCCTTTGCACAAACCAATAGAATTGTCGGCGGTTGAATCTGCAACTACACACACTTTCGTCCTAGCAGAGGGGAAGTAAAGAAAGAATAATCTGTTAATCTGTTTCGCCCCGTTTCAGTGCTGCTAAAACTGCTTGCTGGCTAACTGCTTGGTAGATTTTGCTAAAATGCTGCTTGAGGGCGTCTGATGCAGGGGAGGATTTGCTAGCGGTTCCTTTTCCGTCGGCTGCGAGGGGAATTGGACCTAAGATATCTAATACTGTTTCGCTGCTGGGCGGCGGTACAATGACTACTAAAGATGATTCTAGCTGCTGGTTGTATTCCCAAAAGCGATCGACCTTCGGCAATTTAGGATTCGTAGCGGGGGCATTTTCGCCGGAGTTGAGTTGGGAATTGTCCTCTCCTTGCGTACCTCGTCTCTGACGGAGTGCTGTCAAGATTTGCTCTTTGGTTCTCCCCCGCAGTTGAAAGAGTACGAAGGGGTCTTCACTGAAGCGATCGCCTAATAAGTAGTATACTGCACTGATGTGTTTGCAAGGGTTTTTGGGGTCAGGACAGCTACAGCGCGATCGAATATCAGATAAACTTAACGGAAATAGCGTTTTGCCTGCGGCCGCAAATACATCCTCAATATTGTGTGGCATTTCTCCTGCTAGTAATTTAGCTGAAAAAACTGCTCTTTGCGACATATTTTCAATCACATAATCCCAATCTTCATCGCTTAAGGTGTCGAGTCCTAAAGAAACTTGATAGGGTTTGGGATCGGTTCCTTGAACTAGGGCGATTACTTCTTGGTTAGGGAACTTAATGCTGAGAACTTTTCCCTCGCGCGCGTATTGCCAGCCACGTTCTAAGCGCTTTTTGAAGCGGTAGGTATTTATTAAATCTAACCACTGTTGTGTCCACCATTCTCTGTCAATCATAAGCCGAAGGAAGAAGGAAGAAGGAAGAAGGAAGAAGGAAGGAGGAAGAAAGCTTTAGTTATCTAGGACAGAAGGAAGAAAGCTTTAGTTATCTAGGACAGAAGGAAGAAGGAAGGAGGAAGAAAGCTTTAGTTATCTAGGAGAGTCAGAAACCGGGTTTTTTACGAAAAAACAGGACTCTAACCTTTAATCCTGTTAGAAAACCCGGTTTCTGTGGTCAGAGTGCGTAATTACTCTGATGGTTGAGAACTAAAGTCCTCACTAGAAACCGAAGAAAATTAAGCACATTATTCTTCTTCCGTTTCTATGATAGCATTGCGATCGAGGATTAGTAAATTCCGAAGTTGGTCTGTATCTAGCTCGGTGAGCCAGTTTTCGCCTGCGCTGACAACTTGTTCGGCTAGAGCTTTCTTACTTTCGATCATATCGTGTATTTTCTCCTCTAACGTGCCCGTGCAGACAAATTTGTGGACTTGCACGTTGCGAGTTTGACCGATGCGAAATACGCGGTCAGTTGCCTGATTTTCTACTGCGGGATTCCACCATCTGTCATAGTGGAAAACGTGGGTTGCTCTGGTTAAGTTCAAACCTGTGCCGCCTGCTTTTAAGGATAAAATCATAATCGGCGGGCCTTGGGGGTCGTGCTGGAAGCGATCGATCATTTCTTCCCGCTGCTGTTGCCGAATTCCTCCGTACAAGAACAAAACTTCTCGCCCTAAATGCTGTTCTAGATGCGGTTTCAGGAGTTTTCCCCATTCGGCAAATTGAGTAAAAATTAAAGCCCGATCGCCCTCAGCGATCACCTCTTCTAACATTTCCACCAACCGCTGCAATTTCCCCGATTCCTGACTCTTAATCTCCAATTCTTTCGGCTTAGCTTCTGCTTTCACAAGAGCCGGATGGTTGCAAAGCTGCTTGAGTTTTACCAGCAAAGCCAGAATCATTCCCCGGCGCTGAATACCTTCGGCTGAGTCTAATTCAGCTATTGACTCTTCGACTATTTTCTGATATAATACCGCCTGTTGAGCCGCCAGCCCGCAAAATACAGTCATCTCCTGTTTTTCGGGCAAATCTTGGATGATTTCTTTGTCAGTTTTCAGGCGGCGGAGGATGAAAGGCCGAACGAGCGATCGCAAAGTCTGCAATGATTCTCGATCGCCGTATTTCTCGATCGGAATTGCAAATCGGCGCTGAAAGAAATTGCGCGGCCCCAAATAGCCTGGATTGAGAAACTCCAAAATAGACCACAATTCTTGCAGTCTATTTTCCACCGGAGTTCCCGTCAGCGCAATTCTAAAAGATGCCTCGATTTGCCGCACCGCTTGCGACTGCTTCGCCTCGGAATTTTTAATATTTTGCGCTTCATCTAAAACCAATCCTTGCCATTTAATGCCTTGAAATTCCTTCGCATCCCGAAACACTAGGGCGTAACTGGTAATTATTAAATCCTTTCCTTTAATTTCAGCCGCAAATGCTTTGCCTTTAGCGCGTTTGTCTCCGTGGTGAACTAACACTTTTAGCGTCGGACCAAATTTCTTGACTTCCCGCTCCCAATTGCCCAATACCGATGTCGGACAAACCAATAATGTTGGCGCTTCTAGGGCATTTTGTTCCTGTAAGTGCACGAGGAAAGCAATTAGCTCGATGGTCTTCCCTAATCCCATATCGTCCGCGAGACAAGCACCCAAACCCCAGCGTTCTAAGAATGCTAACCAGCCTGCTCCTAGGGCTTGATAAGGCCGCAATTGTCCTCGGAAACTAGCCGGAGTTGCGATCGCACTTACCGCTTGATTATCGCTCAAAGTATTCAACAACTCCTGAAGTTGACCCGTAGCCTCAAAATTTACCACAGGCAATTTTTCGATCGTCTGAGAATCGCCCGACGCCAAACGCAAAGCATCCTCCAAAGAAAGAGTCATTTGCTCTTTGCGGCTGGCAAAAAAAGTTTGAGCCGCTTTCACATCCGGCGCGCGCAACTCCACCCACTCGCCGTTAATTTCCACCAAAGGCGAATTCAACGCGATCAATCTGTCAAATTCTGCCTTAGAAATGCGCTGTCCGCCGATCGTCAATTCCCACTTAAAATTTAGCAGACTTTGCAATCCCAGCCCACCTTTCGCCGGATTCACTTTCGGAGTTTCCGCTTGAATGCTCAAACCCAAACGACTCGCCCAACCATCCGCCTTTGTCAAACTCGGGGGCAAAACTACGCCCAACCCGCTATCAGCAAACCGCCAAGCTACAGACTTAATAAACTCGTAAGCTTGCAGCGGATTTAATTGGCAAGATTGAGGCCGCTGTGCTTGCAAACTCGGTTCAATTAACGGATAAAGTTTCGAGGCTAAACCCAAGCCGCTGAGCAAAGTTTCTTGAGGCAATTCTATTGTCCGCCCCGCATAAGCCAAACGCTCGACTGAGTTGTTCCAAATAGTTGTCGCGTCTACCAAAAATTCGCTGTCATCTGCTGCTTGCAAGCAATAATTTAAACTCCAGTTGGCTTTACCAGGAGACGGCGGTATGAGTTGAAAGCAAGTGCGAAATTGACTTTGTTGAGATAATTGGTTTTGCAGCGGTGCAGTCCAAGCAGTCAGCTTGGTTGCCAAGTTTTCCAATGCTGCTGTTTCTACTTGAACTATCCCAGATTCCTGCTGCAAAGCTTGCAGCCAGTCGCGCACAGGAGAAACTGTTTTGATGTCTAAAGTAGAGCTACCAGCCGATCGCACTTGACTATCTACAATACTGCTCAAAAATCCTAACACCAATTCCTCCGCCCCCATCGGCAAATCCACCGCTAAAGGCAATTGACTGGATTCTTCTTCTTTTTCCCCTCTTCCTTCTTCCTTCTTCCTTCTTCCTTCTTCCTTCGGACTGACATCCGTTACAGAATCCGTTGCCGAACTTCCTTCTTCCTTCTTCCCTCTTCCTTCTTCCTTCTTCCTTCTTCCTTCTTCCTTCGGACTGACATCCGTTACAGAATCCGTTGCCGAACTTCCTTCTTCCTTCTTCCCTCTTCCTTCTTCCTTCTTCCTTCTTCCTTCTTCCTTCGGACTGACATCCGTTACAGAATCCGTTGCCGAACTTC
>NZ_JAUBTO010000198.1:0-11529 GCF_036702495.1 Microcoleus sp. C2D2
GATGAATACTTGCCAAAATGGAACTATAGAGCCGTACCTCAAACTTAGTAATTCATCAAGTTATTTATTTTTCAGTCATTAGTCATTAGTCATTAGTCATCAGTCATTAGTCATTAGTCATTAGTCATCAGTCATTAGTCATTAGTCATCAGTCAACAATGCGGACGGTGCCACCGGAATCGATATCACATCCAAAATATTGAGAAACCCGCCCCCACCCAACCTACTAACCCTGACTAGGAGACTGGTTTTTGGGTATCTGCGATCGGAGGGGGCGGGTTTTTGAGTTCGGCAATTTGATGATTGAAATTCGGGTAACCAGCCCCTACAAATCTTGATAGTTTAGATGTATTATGGTAGGGGCGAATCCGTAGGAGCTGGTTTCACCAACAATCTATAAATTCCAACTAACAATATAAATAAACCAGCCCTCCCCACTAACAGTTAAAATTAGTGAGTGTCAGCAAAATCGATCGGGAGACAAAAGCTCGATCGCCCAATCTTTTTCTCCCGTCGCCCAATTTGCAAATCGCTCAGCCACAGCAGGTACAATAGCCAAAGGATTGCTGAGACTAGAAAAAACGTACAATCCAGGGCGAGAGCCAATGGGCCCCACTACGGGCAACTTATCAGCGCTAAAGGCCACAATACAATCGTGCCAAGTTGCAGGTAAACCTGCCAAAGCAGGCAAAACCTTGCCGATTCCTGCACGAATTGCCCTTTCGCTGGTTTCGCGATCGACCTTAGCATTCAAATCGCTCAAAGTGCGAGACAATTGCCCGATCCGCAAACTCCCATCATTAAATTGAATTGCACCCGAATCTAAAATCGGCGACAGCAACTCTTTACCCGGTTCATCCCAAAGAAAATCCACCTCAATTCTACTCGATTCAGCTTCCAATTCAAAACGTTTTAATAGCGCAGGCATCACCAAAGTCCTGAGTTTCAAATCCACAGGTGCTGTTTCCAGAATTTCCGCGCGAGTAAAATAAACTCCCACAGAAATACCAGCCAGCTTCAGCAAACTCCGACTCCAACCTCCAGCACAAACAACCGCATTTTCACCACGATAAATTCCCTGGGCCGTCTTGACTCCCGAAATCCGATTTCCCTCTTCTATAAACCCAATTACTTCAGCAAATTCTATCGTTCCTCCCAACCGCAAAAACCCTTGACAATAAGCTTTATTTGTGGAAGTCGGCGAAATGTGACCGTGACGCACAGTCAGAGATCCGGCGATCGCACTTTTATTCAGCAAAGGTTCCAACTCGCCAGCTTCTGCAACACTCAAAAGCTGCGGAGCAATCGCAAAATGCGCATAATTAGCTGCCGCTTTTTCGACATCGGAACCCGCATCAATTGTTAGTAACAAATCCAACTCGCGAAACTCAGTATCAGCATCTAATTCCGCCGATAAATTGCGGTGGCGTTCGATACCTTCCCGACACAATAGACGAGTTAAATCAGTCGTCCCAGACCAATAAGCCAAGCCGCCGTAACTAAAACGAGTAGCATTTTGCATGGTAGCATCTCGTTCCAAAAGCAGCACAGCAAAACCTTTTTTTGCCAGTTCGTAACCCAGTGACGCACCCGTAATGCCGCCGCCGACAACAATCCAATCGTAACTTTTCATGGGCAACTCAAAGGGAAGGAAAATATCATGCTTATATTTTACCTTAGGTTTTTTCGGAACCAGACAAAAAGCCTCTACCTACAGGAAGAGGCTGCCTGCGATCGGCATAACTGAAACTTCCACCCCTCGGGAGATGTTTGTGCAGGGAGATTTTTCGTTCAATAGTAGGAATTAGAGTCAGCAAAAAATTAGAAATACCAGAGAGGTTTTTATGAGTATCGACAAACCAGGCAAAGATATGGAGCGCACTGTCAATCCGGGCGATCGCATTTCCGACGAACCGCAAACCCTCGAAGAAAAAGCCCAGCAACTGGCGGTAGACCACGTGCCAGACATCACGGGAGATGTTGTTACAGTTCCAACTTATGTGATGGTAGAAAAAGCGGATGGGGAAAAGGAAGCCCTGCACCACGTCAAAGACGCCGACAAAATTTCTGACGTAATTCGGCAGGCCCGGGTTGACGAAAATGGCGAGCGGGTTTGGGATTAAGTTCAATCCAATAAAAACGGCTTTGTTGTACAAAAGTTATCGGTAGAAATCATGGAAACAAATCAAAGAAATAGTACGCCCTATCCCAATATTCCGCCGATTCTCGAAAGTGACGACACAGAGTATCGCGATGCTGGCATTACGAGTACAGTTTCAGTTGCCGGTCATCCCCTCCACCCAGTGCTGATCGTGTTTCCGGTAGCCTTTTTAGTAGGAGCCGCCGGCACGGATATCGGTTATTGGCTGACAAGCGATCCTTTTTGGGCGAGAGCTTCGGTTTGGCTGATAGGTGCCGGTTTTGGTGCGGGGATTTTGGCGGGAATCACGGGCTTTTTAGATTTTTTCAAAATTAAAAGAGTGCGCGATCGCAGTGCCGGTTGGTTGCACATGGGCGGCAATGTGGCGGCTTTGGTACTTTCCCTGATTAACCTGGTGTTGCGACAAGGAAATCCGGCTGAGCCGATCGTATATACAGGTTTAGCAATTTCGGTCGTCGTGGCAACCTTGCTGGGCATTACAGGCTGGTTCGGCGGCGAACTAAGTTTTCGCCACAAAATCGGCGTCATCGGCCCTACCAGTCATAATTCGTAGGTTTCTGACCATTTGTAGTAGGGACTTGGGCCCCTCTGAGCGTGGATAATTTAGGACTAAAGTCTTGACTACAAACTTAAAGATTGTCCCAGCCAATTCAGATAAGCATGGCTGCCAACGATAATAGGAATAGCAATAATTTCGGGAACTTCATAGGAATGGAGTTCCTGAACTTTTGTTTTTAAAGCCTCAAATTTAGCCAAATCAGTTTTAATCACCAACTGCCACTCTGACTCGGCCTGAATCTCGCCTTGCCAAGTATAAATAGAGCGAATTGGCGACAAACTCACACAAGCAGCCAGCTTGTGTTCAACTAGAGATTTAGCGAGATTCTCCGCCTCCGCCTCCGATGGCGCAGTTACCAGCACCACCCCAAAATTAACAGTCATAACGATTTTAGATTTGAGATTAAAGAATTGATTTTAACAGAAAATCTTGAGCTTAGTCACTTGTAGGGAAACGGCCCAGGCTAAGTCCGGCGCGGATATCTGCCACTTTTAATAATTCTAGGACTTACGCACCGATGCCGAGAAACCGGGTTTTTTTAGCAAAATACTTGGTTTAAACTGAGATATTGCACCATTCTCAATAAGCCTTTTATGGGCGGGCTCTCCTGCCCACCCCACAAGAAAATTCACTCTTCGCTTCACAGGCATCTTGCCTGTTCTTGAGAAATGTGCAAGATGTAAGTTTAAACCCTAAATCTCGGTAAAAAAACCCGGTTTCTTTGTGCGCGAGTGCGTCCATTGATTTTAAACCAGTGCGAGCGGGACGCTGGCACTCGCCTATAATTCCGTAGTTACCAGATTTAATCGCCAAAAATTTCCTATTCTCCATTCCCATTACCCATTTTAAATCTCCTTAACTTCCCAAGAATTGACTTGGCCCGGCCGAGCTAAGGAAAAGTAGCGCCTAGTAGATTCCGGCAAAATAGCTCCCGCCAACAAAGCATTATCTAAATTAGCTCCTATTAACGTCGCCTCGCTCAAATCTGCTGACATCAAATCAGCTTGACACAGCTTGGCCCAATTCAGATTTGCCCCTCTCAAACAACTTCCCCTCAACTTAGCCCCGGTTAAGTTTGCTCCCGCTAACTTCACCTCCCGCAACTGAGCCGCGCTGAAATTCGCCCCCGCCAAATTCGAGCCTTCCAAATTCGCTCCCATTAGTTTAGCTTCGCTGACATTGACGCCGCTCAAATCTGCACCGCAGAGATTCACCCCTGCCAACTGCGCTCGCCGCAGACTGACTCCGGTTAATTGAGCTCCAAAAAGTTTTGCACTATTGAGCTTTGCACCGTAAAGGTTTGCCCACTTAAAATTAGCTCCCGTCAGATTCGCGCCCAGCAAGTTAACTAATTGCAAGTCGGCGCTGCACAAATTGGCATTCCACAACACAGCACCGCGCAGGTTGGCGCCGGTTAAAGTTGCGCCGCTTAACTTTACTCTCGGCAATTTTGCTTTTACCAAAAAAGCCCCGCTCAAATTAGCTTTTGTCAAATCTGCGCCGGGGAGTTTGGCTTCGCCCATTTTGGCAAAACTCAGATTTGTTCTTTGCATCTGTGCGCCTTTGAGTGTTGCTTTGGTGAGAAACGCCCTGCTGAGGTTCGCCCCGGAAAGATTAGCTCGCGAAAGGTTCACTCCGATTAAGATTGCTCCGCTGAGGTTGGCCCCGCTGAGGTCGGCTCCAGCAAAGTCTCTTTCTCCTTTTTCGTAATTTTTGAGCAGTTCGCTAACTTCCATAGGGCGTGATACCTTTTCTGATTGGGGGGTTTCGATCGAGAAATCTTTACTATTAAGGTTTTTTCAGAAATTAGACTGTTTTAGAAATTAGACTGTTTCAGCGTTTGCCTCAAACGGTAGAAATCCCATTAACATCACTTTCTGTTTAAAGGCACTCTCTTAATAAAGATTTTATATCTTCCTCGAGGTAGCGATCGCCCTTTCGGTATTTTTGAATTAAAAGTTAATGTTTTTTGACATAGATAGTCATTCCTTAACGATCGACAGTAATTCGCAACTTCAGACGCAGCGTGCCCTTGAATCCTGCGGGAGGTTGCCAGGAACTCAAGGCCCTGTGGAGAGTCTCTACGGCGTCTGTTGCTTGCAGCGTCGAGGTTTGAGTGTCGATCGCCACAAAGGCAACGCGGCCGTCTTGTACCGACAACTCCCACACCGTCTCCCCACTAACCCCTGTCGGGAGATTAACTGATTGCAGGTATTGACTCAAAGCGGCGATCGCCCCGGCATCCAACCCTTCGGCGCTAACTACTTGCAAGCGAGAAGCCAAAGGCTTCTGGGGTTGCAATTGGCTGTTTCCTTGCTGCCGCACCCTAGCAGGAGCTGGAGTCACCGGTGCCGGGCCGCGAGTCGAGGTAAGGCTGTGAGAGCCGCCCCTAGTTCCCTCCATCCTAGTCGAGGGGAAAATACCTTCATAGCTGACACCCTGCGGCAATTCTACAGGCACTTGCACGCGACGACGAGATCCATCTGGTTCGACTCGCACTTCTTCGCTCACAGCCACAAAAGCCGTGTATTCCGACAGCAAGCGATAAGTCAGAGCAGTATTAGTCACAGCTTCCACCAGAGATTTAGTCTCGCCACCAAACATTTGGTTCATTAAATCTTTAATGCGCGATCGACCCCAAAGTTGAGCTACCGCCGGATTGCCAAAATCCGTAGCGGTTGCGGAGACTGAAGTTGATTCCCGCTGCCGGACGCCGGATTGAGCAAAATTGACAGGTAAAATCTGCTCGTAAGCTGTGCCGCCGGCAAGAGTGCCGCGGATGCGAAGTTGGCCGGGGGCTCGATCGGTCTTTTTGCCAAACAAAACTAGCGGCCCACTCGCAAACAAGTCTGGGGGTGCGATCGGATAAATCTCCGGTTTTTCCCCCATTCCTTCCCAACTAATTTGAATATTAGTCACTACCGGACTATTAATTTGACGAAAAAACTTTTCTACCGCAGATGCCGACGGTTCATCTTGACGAATTACTTGAGACGTGCCTCTTCCCACTTCCGCCAAACGGTTGAGCAAAAACCGATTCACCGAACTGCCGACACCAAAACTATAAAGTCGATTTCCCGGTTTCAGACTCTGCTGAACCAGCGCCAGCACTTCATTTTCATTACCAATGTAACCGTCAGTAATTAGTACCGTACTCCGCAGCCTTCCCCTTGCCGCTGCCGGAAAATTCATCACTGCTTGAATGCCGTTAAGCAGTTCAGTACCACCGTTAGCCTGCAACTTATCGATATAATTAATTGCCCTTTGTCGATTTTCTGCTGTATTCGCTAAAGGAGTTGTTGAAAGCGCTTTGGCAGTGTTGGCAAAATCAATAATAGTAAAAGTATCGTTGGGATTGAGCCCTTGAATGAAGCGGCGCATCAACTCCTGAGATTTTGCCAGCGGTTCGCCCTGCTGAGAACCGGAAGTATCCATCAGAAACACGACATCTTTAGGTACAATTTCATTAGTTTTGTAATTTAATGCCGGAATCAGATAAGTAGCAAAATGACCGCCCCGCTGGTCGGATTGAGTCAAAACAGTTGCCCGAGTATTTTCGCCCGCCACTCGATAGCGCAGAATTAAATCTTTATTGGGAATTGTGTCAGAGTTAGCTAATTGGACTCGCACAATATTGCCGCTGCGGTCAGTTGTAATTTGATGGGAAGTAGAGCGGACATCGCCGATCGCCACTCCGGCATCTATTTCTACCTTCACAGCGATATTGTGACCAGAGATCGTTCCCGGAGGCAAAACAGGCGGGTTAATGCGATCGGCATCGGTATTAACCCCCCCCTGCCCCTCCCTTGCTAAGGGGGGGAATAGAGTGTTGTTGCCCTCGACGGTCTCCCTCGACTCAGAACTATCGCCCCCCGTTGAATTGGGGGGGGTCAGATTTCCCGAAATATAGCGCGGCCCAACCACCATGGGAAACACAAATTCGTAATCGCCACCGGCAAACTTGAGACTTTCGGTATACCGAATCGTAACTTCAATTTTTTCTCCCGGTTTGATATTCGCCAGAGACTGAGTAAAAATATTGTCGCGTTCTTGTTCCAACAAACCCGCAGTTCGGCCTTGCTGTCTGGCTTGTTCGTAAATTTCCAAAGCTTCCTCGCGGAGTTTGATATCAGCTTTAATAGTGCGTGAGCCTATTTTAATTTCCATATCATCCACCGCCGCTTCGTCGGGCAGAGGAAATACATAAACAGCTTCTAAAGATTCGGGAAAAGGATTTTCAAACTTCTGAACAACTTCGACGCGGGAGATATTGCCAGCTATTTTGGCTTTAACTTCAGTCTGCTTGAGAGGAAAGACTTGTTCTCGGGCCGTATTTTGAGTTTTGACGAACAAACCGCCGACTGGACACCGATTTTCTGGCGATCGCGCCCCATTGCACTTAACATCGTTACTAGCGAGGATTTTTGGCGACAGAGACGAATAATTTTCCCCAGGAGCTTTTGCCCGCGCCGCATTTGGAGCGAGCCACGCGCCACACTCGATCGCAGCGAGCAATGCGATACCAGCAGAAAGCAACCGTTGGGGGGATAGAACGCAGACAAACTTCATAGCTGTTTTTTTAGCAGACTTGAGGTGCTTTCTCTACCATGACCTTACCGTTGGCGAAACGTTCCTGAGTTAGCTTTTTGCGAAAAATGACTGAGCGCCCAGGGTAGATTTTAGATTTTAGATTTTAGATTTTAGATTTTAGACTGACTCGCCGTTGCCGGATCAGTCGATTTTAGATTTTAGATTTTAGATTTTAGATTGACTCGGCGTTGCGGGCTCAGTCGATTTGAGATTTGAGATTTGAGATTTGAGATTGACTCGCCGTTGCGGGCTCGTGGGGGGCTGGAACTGTCGATTTGAGATTTGAGATTTGAGATTTGAGATTTGAGATTTGAGATTTGAGATGGGGGGCTGGAACTTTTGTCTAAGCCATGATTGCTCGGGGCGATTGCTGTCGGCTTGCATCCGTATTGGGGTGAGGTCGGTTGGGGCGATCGTCCGCGAACCCAACCTAGAAGATTGTATGATAGTTAAATAATTAAATAACTCTAACCTCAACCTCTCAACCTCTAATAAATTGAAAAAGCCATGAATTTTATTAACCCCAAAACCGACTTTGCCTTTAAAAAAATCTTCGGCTCTGCTGACAGCAAAGACATTTTGATTAGTTTCTTGAATGCCATCCTCTACGAAGCACAGCCCGTCATCGAAGATTTAGAAATTATTGACCCTTATTTAGCTCCCAAAATCAAAGGAGTCAAAGATACTTACTTGGATGTCAAAGCTAAAATTAGTGGCAGCAAAACTGTGATTATTGAAATGCAGGTGTTGAATGTAGAATCATTTGAAAAACGGATATTATACAATGCTACCAAAGCTTACTCAGTGCAATTGAAAAGCGGAGAAAACTACAACCTCTTAAATCCCGTGATTGCCTTGACGATTACAGATTTCCAAATGTTTGAGCATCTGGAAACAGTAATTTCGCGGTTTTGTATCAAAGAAAAAAACAACTTAGTCGAGTATTTGGCGGATGAATTAGAATTTGTATTTGTTGAGTTGCCCAAATTTGACAAGACTTTAGCAGAATTAGAGACTCTGACTGATAAGTGGATATATTTCATGAAAACCGCTCGGACGTTAAGGTCTGTGCCGGAAGAGTTGGGAAATGTACCGGAACTCCGCAAAGCTTTTACAATTGCCAATGAAGCAAATCTCGAACCGGATGAATTGGAAGATTTAGAAAGGCGAGAAATTTTTATTCAAGACCAGCGCGGTGCAATTACCAAAGCTACCAGAATCGGGATAGAACAAGGAATCAGACAAGGCATCGAACAAGGCATCGAACAAGGCATCGAACAAGGCATCAAACAAGGAAATGTGACATTAATTGTTCGTCAGTTGGAGCGCCGTGTCGGCCCATTGTCGCCGGAGATTCAAACTCGCATCGCTCAGTTATCCGCTCAGCAATTAGAGAATCTAGGAGAGGCACTATTAGACTTTGCCAGTGTGTCAGATTTGACAACTTGGTTGCAAGCACATAACAATCGTCAAGGATAGGTCAAAGGGGTGTAGGGGCAATCCCCCGTGGTTGCCCTTCTGGATTACCTATGTCACATTTGAGTCTGACCTGACATTGAAGCATCTAAAGTCGAAAATCCTATGAGCAAATTTGTGTTTGTGACCGGCGGCGTGGTTTCCAGTATCGGCAAGGGAATTGTCGCTGCTTCCTTGGGTCGCTTATTGAAGTCGCGGGATTATTCGGTCTCGATTTTGAAGCTAGACCCCTATATTAACGTTGACCCCGGCACTCTCAGCCCGTTTCAGCACGGAGAAGTCTTCGTGACGCAAGACGGTGCCGAAACTGACCTGGATTTGGGGCACTACGAGCGTTTTACCGATACTTCCATGTCTCGCCTCAACAGCGTCACTACGGGTTCCATTTATCAAGCGGTGATCAACAAAGAACGCCGCGGCGAGTATCAGGGGAGCACGGTGCAGGTGATTCCGCACATCACTAACGAGATTAAAGAGCGAATTCACCGAGTAGCAAAAAATACTAATCCCGATGTGGTGATTACGGAAATCGGCGGAACGGTGGGAGATATTGAATCTTTGCCGTTTTTGGAGGCAATTCGCCAGTTTCGCAAGGATGTCGGGCGGCAAAATGTTGTGTATATGCACGTGACGCTGATACCTTGGATTCCTGCGGCTGGGGAGATGAAAACTAAACCGACTCAGCATTCGGTGAAGGAATTGCGGTCGATCGGCATTCAACCAGATATTTTAGTCTGTCGGTGCGATCGCCCGCTGTCTTTTGGCATGAAACAAAAATTGTCGGAATTCTGCAACGTACCCGAAGAATGTGTCATCACCGCTCAAGATGCTAAAAGTATCTACGAAGTGCCGCTGATGATGGAACAGGAAGGTTTAGCGGAACAAAGCATCAATTTGCTGCAACTCGAACAGCGGCAACCCGATTTGGCTCAGTGGCAAACCTTAGTCAAGCGGCTTTACAGTCCCAACCACAAGATTGATATTGCTTTGGTGGGCAAATACGTGCGGTTGAACGATGCTTATCTTTCGGTGGTCGAAGCTTTGCGGCACGCAGCAATCTCGATCGGCGGCGACCTCAATTTGCACTGGATTAACTCAGAAGATTTAGAATCGGGAAGCCTGGAAAAGTATCTCAAAAATATCAACGGCATTCTTGTACCCGGGGGTTTTGGGATTCGGGGAGTTGACGGCAAAATAGCGGCGATAGAATATGCCAAACACCATAAAATACCCTTTTTGGGATTGTGTTTGGGGATGCAGTGTGCTGTGATTGAATGGGCGCGCCACACCGCCCAACTAGAGGATGCTAACAGCGCTGAATTTGACCCAGATACCACAAATCCGGTAATTAATTTATTGCCAGAACAGCAAGATGTAGTCGATTTGGGCGGTACAATGCGACTGGGTTTGTATCCGTGCCGTGTCAACCCAGACACCCTCGCTTTCAAACTTTATCAGAAAGAAGTGATTTACGAGCGGCACCGCCACCGGTACGAATTTAACAACGCCTACCGCAATCTATTCTTAGAATCAGGTTATGCAGTCTCCGGGACATCTCCCGACGGCCGATTGGTAGAAATGATCGAATTGCCCAACCATCCCTTTTTCATAGCCAGTCAATTTCACCCCGAATTCCAATCTCGGCCTAGCGCCCCCCACCCCTTGTTTCAGGGGTTTATCCAGGCGGCGAGCATCCAGGGAAAGCAGGATTTTTTAGAAGCTGAGGGTCGCGACTTGGTGGCCGGGAAACTTGCAGGAAACTGATCTAATATTATGTGCGATCGATTAGTTCTGATATATTAGATGTCTGTAGGGGCGGGTGAGAGTACACAATATTCAAATCGGGCAGACAATAGAGCGTACTCTCACCCGCCCGACCCAACAATCGGATTTGATTCGGGCCGCACTTACCGGACTAGATATCGGGCATCATTCTCAACGAGTGAAAAACCTCACCCCCCAGCCCTATGCTAGGGCTGGGGGGGCTAGTACCCGAGGGGAGAAGGCAAAAGGCAGAAGGCAGAAGGCAGAAGGCAGAAGGTAAAAATGCTGATTTTTTTACTCAACTTTTTAGCTTGGATTTCAAGGGTGATAGCACTTTCAAAAAAAAATGCAACTTTAGGCAAGTTCCAAACCCCGATAGTCATCAGTCATGCCCAATCTCAAATCTCCAATCTCAAATCTAAAATGCTATAAGTTGTCAAACTATCCTAAAATACCAGGAAACACAGGTTTGAGGAGGCTTTGTGGCTTATTGGAGCAAATTTACTTATGAGAAAAGTACATATATAATTGACCTTGACACGATTAGTGCTTTTTCTAGCGAACTCGATAACAAGCGTCTCACCTTTTGGCTGCCTAATAGCAGTCAGCCGATTATCCTCAATCCCCAAGGCAATTATGACGCTTACAACCAAGTTCTCGATTACATCAAAAAAACCATCGATCGCAATTCTAGAGGCTGGTGGATTAAAATTAATTATGACCGCAAAGAATTTGCGATCGATATGAGTCGAATTAGCTCTTTTGCTTGCGAAGGGAACGGCCGGCTAAGCTTTTTCCTGCCTGACAGCGCAACTAATATTATTATCCTCCGCCAACGCAACCCGGAAACTTATCAAGAAATTCAGGAATACATTAAAAATACGACTGGACAATCTTTGGAATGAAGAAGTCATTAGTCATTAGTCATTAGTCATTAGTCATTAGTCATTAGTCATTAGTCATTAGTCATTAGTCATTA
>NZ_JAUBTO010000199.1:0-11359 GCF_036702495.1 Microcoleus sp. C2D2
AGAGAAATAAGTTTATTGGCTAGCGTTCTGGGACTACTTAGCTCAGATACCCCAAGCAGCGGTTATTGAGCAGTTACGAGTTTATTAATGCTCCAACGCGGTTTAAAGCTCGCTGAAAAGTATCGTTTGAGACTCGTTACTAACTTTCAGCTTGACCCCGTACAATTAGCATATTATTGCAAAATAAATAATTTTAAATGGTTGCTTAAAAATATGCCAAAAGGCATTTTTTATTATGTTTCAAGCAACAAGAATTTTGCTCAATTTCTGCAAATTCAAGATGCTGTTATTTTGCTGGACGAGATGGGCTTATATGCTCCTTCTTGTCAAAGTTGGACTTTACCCGCAGAAGCACACAATGCAGTTGCAAATAATAGAAAGAGGTTGCAACATATCATATACGCTGCACAGTATCCGACACAGGTACACTCTTCTATTCATAAGATATGTTCTGAAGTGTTATATGCGGAAGGTGTTGCGGTTTGGTCTGACACTCTTCGCAACGATCGACTTTTATTTAAAGATGTTCATCTATTTAAGCCTGCTGAATTTGAGGTCTGGCATGGTAATCCTAGGCTGCGTAAAAATCCTATTAAGTCTATGGTGTTGGCGGAGAAACATTGGAAGGGAATTATAAGCGCTGATGATGCCCAGACTTTCCGTGTTTATGATAGTTTTGGTTTGTTAGAAAAACAAGATGAAAAAGTTATTGCTGACCAATCTTTTGGCTATCAGCCATTTGTTATCTATCCTGATTCTAATAAGGAATTATCGATCGATCAGATAGCTGCCGAGGGTTATTCTTTTGAGGAATTAGACCAAAAGCTTGACTAGTTTTATCAGTCTGACCGCAAGAAAAGAAAGGCAATATATGAGGCGTCTAGCAATAACCCTTTTACTGCTTGGAAAATTGTCGGGAAGGTGCCTATTGATGGTATACACCCTTTTCAATCATCTTTAATTAATCTTTGGCAGTGGATGCCTTCTGATAGTTATAAAGGGCTAGTTAAATTAGACATGGCAATAACTAAAGAATGTTTAACTTGGTCTAAATTTGATGATGAAATGAAGAAGTCGTATAAAATGATGTTTCGACTCGTGATGAGTTTTATTCTTTGCATTGTTAGTCTCATTATGAGTAGTTTTTTGCCCAGACATCCTTTAATATTTTTTGGCTCTTATTTCCTAGCATTTTATTTGCCTACGCACATCTTTAAATAATATGGATGTCGAGACTCTGACGCGGAATGTAAAAATCGATTGGCTTAGGTTTCAAGTTATCACCTACGATCCTTTATTTTTTAGGAAAGTTAGAGAGATTATTGGTTTACCTTTCGAGAAGAAACAAGCATCTTCTTTGCAGGATGTCCGTGAGACTAACGTAATGGCTGCTAATAAGGTTTGGCATGAGTCATGGGAATTTCAAGGCAGTATATTATGTATTAAATATCCACCTACAGGAATTGACGAGCCTTTTACATTTTTAGTTGATTTAAATGGCTCAACTCTTGACGCTTTAGATTTTGATAGAGTGTCTAATTTGTTGTATTTATCGCAGTTAGACACAACTTTTACTGCTCACAGAATTGATATTGCATTAGATTTCCCTGTACAGCCTCGTCGCTTGTTTGCTCATCCTTGGGAGTGTTTAGTCGAAGATGGTTTGTTATTTGGTTATAAAAAAGTTAGACGTATCAGTAATGTTGGTTCTGATGATGGTAATACTGTTTATATTGGCAGTCGAGAATCTAGCCGTTGTTTAAGGATTTATTGTAAAGTTTTCCCTGATGGTAGAGAATTTGACCGATTAGAGGCAGAATTTAAGCGTGAACGGGCGCTTTGGGTTATGAAAGAACTAGCTCAAATTTCTGTTAAAGAATACCCTAAATTTCTTAATGGTGTTGTTTGTGGTCAAGTTAGTTTTATTACAAATCATCCTAGTGTTTTATTTTTTACTAAATACAAATATGGCTCAATAAATGTTCCTAATCCGAGTTTGCATTTAGATATTGAGAAATCAATTAAATTTTTTGAAAAACACGCTCCGACTTTAGCAATGATTTATGAGTTTATGGGTGCTGAACAATTTGATAAGTTTATTCAGAATAATCTACAAGTAGGTAAGCGTAAAATGGGTGTTCGCCATAAAGCTATTTTGTCTAACGCTAAAGCTCTCGGTTTTACCTTTAGCGTTGGTTTGGCAAGTTTTATTCTCATTGCTGCTCAGAGTCCGGCGATCGCTGATGGGATAACTTGTCCTGCTCCTGTTCCTCTGGGTTTTGAATTAAAGCAAAAGTTCCCCGTAGATATTGTTAATCCGACACCAACTGAGCAAGCTTATTTAGATAATGTTGGTGATGGATGTTTTCAAATTAACAGCGGTTTGAACTTTGATAAAATATGCCTACCCGGTATGATTGTTAATGCTCTTAGACCTTTTATCATCATGGGTTTGGGTCTTAGATTTATTTTTAGTGATTAATTAATTATGTTTCTATCTTTTCTTATTGCTACAGCACCCCCACCACCACCACCGACTTATACATGGTGTGTCTTAACTATGATTCAGACTGATACTAGAGAGATGATTGTCGCTGCCTATGGTATGGGAAATGTACCTAGTGGTACTAATTTAAGCTCTCTTTGCCAAGCTTTTTATACCAGAGATGTTAGAGCTGAAAATAAACCTCTTCACCTTATAACTTTTAATGGTGTTCAAAATCAAACTAATCCCGATCTGTTCTATTTATCCAACACTTCTAGACGTGCTTTAACTGCTCAAGAATTGAAGGATTATAATTGTCTTCTTAACAAAAACCCTGGCTCTGCTTTATCAAGTACAGTTCTCGATTTAATGCCTTCTAGCCCTGATTCGATAAGAATTCCCCCTCAAATTATTGCTGCTATTGATTCGGTTAATTCTCCCATTCTCCGCTATGCTGCGGTTGTAATGTACAACACTGGTATTCCTATTATGGCGATTGCTGGCTTGGTTAAGGCTTGGAAATTAGTTAAGAGATAGTTTTATGCTTCTTCGTTTTGCTAAAATTGCTGGCGGTTTGCGTTTGCTAGTTGTTGAGACTGCGCCAATTGTTGCAACATCAGTGGGTTTACTTTCTGCCCGTTCTGCTGCATATCTTGTAGGTTTTGCTTTGGGTAGTATTGCTAGTTCTTGGCTCCCTATCCTTGCTCTGTTGATTTCTGTAACAGGTTTCTGGGGTGCTGGGGCAAATACTGCTGAGTGTGAAGCATACCGCGCACAGATGCGGGCTATTGATGCAGCTAACCGTGCATTAGCTGCAAACTATCAAATTATTTATGCTCCTTATTTAGTAGCTGCTACTGCTTATAGTAAGCGCTATATGCAGTTACTTTACAGCATAGCTCCTAGGTTCAATTCCCTTGAGATATGTAAATATGAATGTGCAGAACGTTGCACTTATAATTCTCATTCAACTTGTGGCTTTTTATGCTGGGGTTGTATGCAGAGAGTACAAAGAGAGTTTTATGAGGCTGTTGATGCTGCTGCTGGTAATCCTCCGACCCCTCCGCCTCCTCCTGCATATCAAAGTTATCCCGCTTGTTCATCTCCTAATTGTCCTCCCGGCAAGAAGACATGGACACAAGTGCTTTGGGCAAGTCCTGGTGGTAATGCTTCAGACCCTAAAGGCTGCTTTATCGTAGCCTATTCTCAAGATGCCCCAACAATTGCTCCAAAAGTTGAATACAATCCTTTTTTACCTAAGTTATTTGTCGAATCTCAAGCTATTTCTTATTACTTGGTAGACGGCGATCGATACCGTGGTCTACAGGATTCTGAATGGAAAAATTTAGAAACTGTTCAGGGATGGGATAAAGGTTATTGGCGAAGTGAGTCAACACATCCAGAGTGTAGGGGCTGGCGTCCTGGTTGGAGTAAAATTGTCAAATAGTATGAATTATTATTTTAGGTTGATTTTCAATTCGTTTAAAATTGGTGTTGCATTTAATTTGTTTACTTTGTTTTTGATTGCTTGTTATACCTTAGTAATCGAATATTATTTTCGCCCTTCTCAACCTCTTTCTAATCCTCGTATAGAATTTGGTACTGCTGTCTCGGGCATGAAAATCTTCTCGGATGCTGACCCTAAAAATCATTCTTTGCGTCCGGCCTGGGGAAAAATTGAGAGTCAATTCGATTTATTTATCCCTGAATTTCAGCTACGGGCGGATTGGAAGCAACCATCGCCCAGACTTGAAAAATGGTGTAAGACTCGGAACTGTTGCGCTCATAGGATCGGATTTAGCGATCGCCGGATTCCTAATTTCCGCTGCTTCACCCTTGACGATTGGTTTTTGAGTAACCGCGATTTTTTGGGTTCCCGTTACGATTCCCCTGTTGCTCTTAATCTGGATGGCTTTTTGTCTAAGCTTCCCAGAGGCTCCCGCGTGCTCGTGAATGAACCCTATATGTTATTCGCCAACCGCGCAAGCTTCAAAGATTTTACTGCTTGGTTTTTGGATTTGACCGCTAGACATCCCGGCCTGACGTTTGAAATTGGTTTGCAGGTGCATTTGCAGTGGATCGATGTCTACTGGCGCGATTATCACGCTTGGCTTATTCCTGCTCTGGGTGATTTTGGCCGCCGTCATCGTATCCGCTGGGGAATAACTGAATTCTCAATCTATGACCGTTTATGGAAACCGAGAATAGCTTACGCGGGCGCTGCTCCTCCCCGTATGCGTTTGATTGATCGGTTTGAACAATTTATCCCCGATCGCTTCCGTCGTGCGATCGTTGCACATCAAGCTTACATTCTGCACCGTGACGCTTTTCAGGCTGGCGCTAGTCATTTTGTTCAGTGGGGTAATTTCCCCACGACTTGGTTTGCTGCTGCTATAGATCCTGGTTACACGTCAACTTTTGAGCTTTATGATTGGGAAGGGAACCCCCAACTAATGTATTGGGCAATTGCTCGCGCTTTAAGTGTAGATACTGTACACACTGTAAGACGACGTAAGATGCCGTAAGACATTAGACATTCTAAACACTTCTAAACATCATGTATTGTATCTATTATCAAAAGCCTGAAACTGTTGTATTGATTGGTAATATGATGATTGCCGATCATTTTGTGGCGATGGGTTATACAGGGACGCTTTGTTTTTCGGTTTGTAAAGATGAACCTAGCGAAGACGATGCTAAACGTATATTTTTTGACGTTTCCCTTACACTGAGCCAACTTTCTCAACTACGTGACGCAATTAATGCTTATTTGTGCTATCAATCAAAATATTCTTTGGCCTCCGATCGATTTCCTCAAAATGAAAGCTCAGAAAATTAATATTGATTTTGCGATCGCTAGTCGTGGGCCGGGGGAGCAGCTAAGCTTGGCACGCCCCCCCGGCCGCGTTGTGGGTGCGCCGCAGGCCCGCAAGGGCAAAAAATAACCGGGTGATACCCGGTGATACCCGGTAAACATCCCACAAAAACACAAAACATGATATACTATCAAATTTCAAAAATTTAACCTAAAAAGCTAGGTCAAGCAGCCGGTGAAATTTTTCGAGTGGCAGCTTGGACGCGCGAGGAGTTTGCTGTAAGTTCAGGGGGCTGCGCCGGACAAGTTGACGCCGAAAAATTAGCGCAGCGGTCATCGGTTGCGGCGTGAGTCTTGAGTTGTTATCCGTTTATGGAAACGGTGGAGCTTTTGAGATCATCCATTTATGGGAACGGGAGGAGTCTTAATCCCAGCCATTTATGGAAATGGTTTAGCTTTCGACTATCCGTTTGTGGAAACGGGAGGGCTCTCGATCTGAGCCGTTTATGGAAATGGTAATACCCGGTAATTTCAATAACTGTTAGGAAAAAACTCGAATAGTAAGTATTAGTTGATAATCTAAATAAAATGGTTAATTAGCCTTTTAAAATCAATTTATACGTTTTTTTCTATTCTTTTAGCCTGTCCGTTCAAGTCCATGGTCTAGCAAATGTCAAAAATTTTGAGTGGCGGGCGTTCCTCGCGAAGACACGAGTATCTTTTTGATACTGTTAGAACGTCCGACCCCAAAATTTAGCGAAGCGGTTGCCTGTTGCGGTCGCGGTGGTGGTTACTGGTTGCAGCGTGGGTGCTAAGTTGTTGGTCTAAATGCGTTTGGGGTCATTTGAATGCGCCACGCTGTTTCCCGTCCGATTTTATTTTCTGTTTTGCTAAAAATAAATGTCCCTCTTTGAAAATGACTTTTGCTAGGTTTTGCCCCGGTCAGCTCTTTAATTTTGGAAGTTGGCAGCAGCATGATGTGGTTGGCGGCATACTCCAGCGCTTTGTATTTTGCCACTGGGTCTAAGTGTTGGGCCAAGTGTTGGGTGTGAGCTTCTAGTAATTCTAGGGTTTCGCTGAAGTTGTTTAGTTGTGTACTGGACTTGTCCATTCGTTTTGAGATTTTAGATTTTGTAGCTTGATATTATTTTGAGGATTTCACTAACTGGCTGTCCAATTGCTAGAGCTTTTCGCACTGCCGGACACTTGCTTTCTGGGCAGTATTTGGCGCGCTGGCGTTTTCCTTCCATCCAGCGGTAACTGTAATAAGGGCCTGTGCATTTGATTTCAGGCCAGTTGATTGAATGTTGCTTGCCACCGCGGCGGATTTTGTAGTGGCTTTCGAGCCAGCCGTTGCCGCTATCTCCTTTGTCGCAGTTCCAGTAGTTTTTAGGGGTTTTAACTTCCCCTACAACAGACTCTACAATTGACTCTGAGACTTCCCCTACAACAGACTCGACTGTTAACTTTGGGATTTCCCCTACAACAGACTCGACTGTTAATTCTGAGGCTTCCCCTACAACAGGCTCGACTGTTAAGTCTGAGGCTTCCCCTACAACAGGCTCTACTGTTAACTCTGAGGCTTCCCCTACAACAGGCTCTACTGTTAACTTAACTTCTTCTGGATACAAAAAATCCCACTGTTTAATGTGGGGATTCCAGAATTTCAGGCTGCCGTCTATCGGGTGTACTTGATTGATTTGGAAAACTTCGCCGCGCTTAACCCATGCTGCGATTGCAGGTTTTTTTCGTACTTTCACCCAGTCGCCGGCTCTGTACACGTGCCCGGTTGCCGCGCTTGTGTTAAACAGCGAAAGCTGGCTGCTGTTCATGGTTTTTCTATGGGTTGATTTAGTTTGTCATGCTACTGATTGCAGCTTCTTAGACGCAGGAGTCAAATCGAGTATTAGCCTGAGTTACAGGAGTTTTGAGTTGTTTCTATGTGTAACTTTGGTTTAAGGAAAGCTACCGTTGCCCCACCCGGTGGCTAATACATTCAGAGAACCCGATGGTGCGGGGTGTTGGTTTTTGGTAATTGGTTTTTGCAAGTGCTGATTATTTTGGCGGACCTAAGTTGTCTGGCAGGTCTTCAATCTTTTCGATTTTCAGTTCTTTACATAGGGCTTTTAGCTGCACTAGCGTTAGTTTTGCTTCTGTTTGACCTGATATCCATCGTTGGTAAGTTGATCGTGGAATTCCGCACTTAAAAGCAAGCTCATCCTGTGAAAGTTCTGTTTTGGTCAGCCTAAGGGTTTCCAATGTTGAATCACCTTCTTGTCTTTTCTTTCTTGGTGTCATTTATTCTATCATGGTTGTATCCCATAATGAAATTTCACTGTGATATCTAAAACTGAAATGTTGTATTGACATAGCAGAAATGAAATGCCATTATGGGATATAGGTGGATGCACAGATTTTTTTCAGCGACTGGATAAACACTTAGCTGCTGAATTTCTGTATTTAGTTTCCCATGAGTGCATTGCATACTCAGTGGGTGGGAGTTTCCTCTCACCCTTACCTTAAATTTCATGCATATCTACACCCGCGAACTTCTAGGCACATACCTGCTGTCAGAACTCAAAAAAATAGCTCTCGGTCTGGGCATCACGCCCGCGGGCAACAAAACCCGCCGAGAAACCTGGATTGCGGCTCTTGTTGGGCAGCCATTTCCCCTGTTTCAATCGATTGCACCCGAAGAGCCAGTCGAAAATTTCCTTGATGCTGATCGCGTCCAGGAGCTGATTGAAAATTTCTTTGGTGTCGAAGTCGATCCAGTTTCTGAGCCGATCGTAGAAGCGGCCAAATATTCCCCCGGTGTTGAAGTCGATCCAGTCTCTGAGCCGATCGTACAAGTGGTCAAAAATTCCCCCGGTGTCGAAGTCGATCCAATCCAGGACCCGAGCGCACCGGTGGCGAAAAATTCCCCCGGTGTCGAACGCGCCCTGGAGTTGATCGAGAATTTGCCCAGCGTCAATTTAGCCGCCAAAAATCTCCCCGGCAGTCGCTCGAAAGCTTCAACAGCTCATCAACTTTTGGAGTTGTTCAAGTGTTCAGCACACATCATTAAGGATTCCCCCGGTGTCAAAACTGAGGTAACAGTGAGTGAAAGTGCGATCGGCTCCGCTGCCAAAAATCCGATCTTGACTGGGGTTACTCTGTCTGATAGGTTCCTCGCTCGCTATTCCCTGCCACAGGCCCAGATTATCCACTTCCAATCTGATGCCGACGGGCAACTGAGCCTGCTTGATTTCAAGCTTCAGATGGAACCTGAGCCGCCAGACCCTGATGATTTTGAATCTATCGAGGAGTTTCGTGAGGATCTCGCTCGCTGGGACCGAGAACATCCAGAAGAACTTGCCGTTTCCCTTGACTCCTTCTGTGAGTGGGTTCCGTGTCCCGATACTTGGTACGAATCGGCTGAAGTGGTGGAAGTTGCACCATCGGTGGCGATCGAAAGTTCCATCACTTGCAACTTTTTTATTCCCACTTTTGACGAGGAGTGCGATCGGTTCAACAGAAGTGACGAACCGCCCGACACAGGGATTTATGCAAGATTGCCCAAGCCAAACCCTCCCAGTTTTCCCCCGATGGCTCTCGGTCAAGCGCATACCAAACGCAGCTTAAACCCAGCCCAAACTCATCCCAAACTCATTTCAAACTCATCCCAAACTCATACTCATTGCATTGCCGCTGGCAGTAGTACCCAGCCAGCCCGATCGCCTCCGTCCGGTGATGCTGGATTCTAAATGGTTTGTTTTCCATATCTCCATCATTTGCCGTTCGCGAGCACTCTTTTGAGTGAAGGAAGGGCGATCGCTTTTTTACCAACTACCAATTACTGCAATGATTAACATCAAAATTACCGCACCGGTTTACAAGCGCGATGAATGGGGACATTTTGACCGCAAAGTTGACATTCAGGTTGCTGCTGATGTAGAGACTTTTTCTGAAGGTTATGCTTTTTTGAGGACACAGATTGACGAGTTGTTGCAGCAGTCAGGTGCTGAAAATCAGATGCTCCTCAAACTTCATGATTTGGAGAAGCATATTTCTCGGAGAGAAAAAGCTCTTGAGTCTCTTGACAACAAAATAGAAATTGCCAACGGTCAACTGCAACGTCTTCAAAACTTTTTAGAGCGTTTGGGAATTGACCCTGGCTCTTATTCCTTGTTTATTGCTAATCAACCTATAGGATTAAAATCCGCTTCTGAAGTTGTTACAACAGAGGTTGAAAATGACCCTATCCCTTTTAACTGTTTGGATGATGATGATGATGACAATCCTCACGAATTTTAACTATGAATGTTGAAGAGCAACTTGCTCAACTTCAGGCTCAATTAATTTCTGCTCAAGTTGAGATTGAGCGACTTCGGCAACAGAATGACCAGATGCAATCGCGCATCCGCGCTCAGTCTGAAATTATTAATAGAGCCAAGGATATTAATCCTGTTGCGCGTCCTAGTTTTAAAAGAGTGTTGGCTCTGGCTCAAGCTGCCTGTTTTGATTTGTGTAAGAGTCCTGCTGGTGGTTGGCTTCTTAGTCTGGGGCAGCGGTTTCGCAAGTTTAAAACTCTCGGTCAAATTTGGGATATTTTGTGCTTAGACGATTGGTTTTTGGAGGATTTACTTGGAGATTTTTTAGCAGTTAAACCTCATAATTTCAATACTCCCCGTGATTTTGATTGGGATAATCGTCGTTCAGGTGGCATTTTGACTCAAGCTCAAAATTCCTTTGAAGTTTGGCATTCTTTTGCTGGTGCGATTCCTTTTTCCTCTGAATAACCGCCTGATTATGGCTGTGCGACTTAGCGGCCGAAACTCTTTTTTGAGTAGCGGATCGAGTCCAAATCATCCGTCAATTAATTGAGTTGTGACTTAGGGCTTTATAAATGAAACAAGCTCTTGAGGCTTTTTTGACTTCATAAGCTCGGTCACTGCTTAATTAATTGCTATTCCCTGTGCAATTTTTCGCTTTAAGAGTGAATTAGGCTCTTAGTGGCCTTTGGGTGATTCATAAGCTTTGCTGCGGGGATTTGGAAAATATCACCCTAAAAACTTTATGCAAATTCTTGGACTTGACATTAGCAAGGCCTCACTTTCTGCTTGCCTGTTAACAGAGAAACCAACTGAACCTCGACAATTTTATTACGATTGTGACTTTCACAAGTTTGAAGCTACGGCTTTTGGAATTCGTGGACTGTTAACCTTAATTGGTGATGATTTAGCTAACACAATTGCTGTGATGGAACCCACAGGGGTTAATTACCAATTGCTTTGGGGAACTCACCTTGCCAGAGCTGGTGTAGAAGTTCGCCTCGTCGGCCATAAAGAGCTGCGGTCATTCCGCGAGCACCATCTAGGACTGCCTGACAAAGATGACGATGCCGATGCTTTGGCGCTGGCGATTTATGGCTGGGATTACTTGGAAGCGCCTCGCCGTTTTGTCCAAGTGCGATCGCAAACTATTGTCCAAATTCGCCGCTTGGTTCTGCGACTGTCTCACCTCAACCGCGTGCAGTCGCCAATTATCAACCGCGCTCGCCAGGATTTAGCGTGGCAATTCCCAGAAGCGGCCCTCGTGCGATCGGTGCGATCTGGTGAAAAAGTGCCGTTATTTTGGGGCTGGTTATGCGGGCAGCGACCGTCAGTTAAATATGATTTGATGCTCCAGCAGTCGATTGGGTTGGGAATAGATGAAGGGGTGCGGCTCCACGCTGCGCGAATTTGTGACATCCAGCGTGAAGAAATGGCAGTCGAATTTGAGCTTTCTAAACTTGTAAGCGAGCCGCAGTTCTTGCCGTATCGCAAAGTTTTTGCCCGTTTTGGTTTTGGCCGCCGAGTCGAGGCTTTGCTGCTTTCTCAGATTTATCCGTTTGAAAATTACCTTGCCGCCGACGGTAAACCTGATGTGAAGATTCGTAACGGTCGCCTGTCTGACAAACCTACTAAGCGGCACTTATCACAACGCCGTTTTTGTAAAGCACTAGTAGAAGTAGGCGGGAGTTAACCTACCATTGATTATTGCTTCAATGCTTTGCCCAAATAAGTCCATTTGAAGGG
>NZ_JAUBTO010000200.1:0-11321 GCF_036702495.1 Microcoleus sp. C2D2
GCCCGTCCAAAAAGGACGGGCGGGACGCCCATCCCACAATCACAATTAAAATTGTAAGTTATTTAATTCGCGATCCTATAGAAATCCTTGCAGGAGTCGTAATTTTTTTACCCCACCCCAACCCTCCCCTCGGTGAGGGGAGGGAGTAAGAAATTCACAAATGATTTAGGATTGCTATAAGAGAATGAGGCAAAAAGTAGGTGCGGATGCTTGCTGGTTGGGCTGATTCTCAGTTGTTCAAGTTGTTAAAGTCTATTTTTTATAATGGTGGGATGGAATCGATCGCAGTAAATCCGGCTTATAATAGTATTATTGGCTGGGTTAAATACCTTAAAATGTAGGGCGAGGGCTAGTGATGAAGTAGGGGGTTTGGTGATGGCTCGTCGAGGTATGAGATTGTGTGGAAAGATAGCAGGATCGTTAACCGCATTTGTTGAGCTGAACTTAACACAGCAGGTTTGGAACCTGTGGAATCAAGTGAATAATAAAATGAAGCATTCGGGCATGGTAACAAATAGACATAATTATTATTATATTTCTAACTGGGATTTCCTAGCAAACCGTGAGCGCAGTCTCCGGGAAGCGCAAGCATTAGGAAAAAATGCTTAAGGAACTTAAACAGCCTAGTTTTTTGGGTGGGTCGGGATTTTTTGAAGCTGAGGCACTGCCAACCAAATATTTTTAGATAGGAAAAAAAAAGAATGAGCGTCAATGGATCAGAGGAAATTCCTCAAGAGCTTTTTGCGGGTGGTGGCGAGATGGGGGCGCTGATCCGATCGCACGATTGGTCGCTTTCGGCCTTGGGTGCTGTCGAGAAATGGTCGCAGAGCTTAAAAACCGCAATCGGGCTCGTCTTGGGTTCCCCCCACCCCATGTTCATCTGGTGGGGAGACCAGATGATTAACATCTACAACGACGCTTACATCCCGATGCTGGGTCAGCGTCATCCAGAGGCCCTGGGTGAATCTGCGTTTAATGTCTGGGCAGATGTTTGGGAGGTGGTTGGGCCTCAAGCTGAAGCCGTCTTAAAAGAAGGCAAATCGTCATGGAATAAAGAAGCCTTGCCGATCGTAGAGCGCAACGGGTATCCAGAGGAGAGGTACTTCACCTTCTCCTACAGTCCTGTTCCCGCCTCAGATGGCACACCAGGCGGTGTGTTTGGCGCTGTCACCGAAGAAACTGAGCGGGTGTTGAACGATCGCCGCTTGAGGACGCTTCGTGAATTAGGGGCAGAAACAGTCACCGCATTGACGGTAGAAGCCGCCTCCCAGGTTTGGGCCGCCGCATTGACCTCTAACGCCTATGACATCCCGTTTGCGCTGCTGTATCTCCTCGATGGCGATCGCACTCAAGCACGACTTTCCGGCACAACCAGGTTAGCCGCCGGAACCATCGCCAGCCCAGAGGCGATCGATCTGACATCCGCTGAAACGTCCCAGGGGTGGCAACTGACGCAAGTCATGGAGACGGGTGAAAGCAAGATAGTTGAGGATTTAGAAGCGCGATTTGGACTTTTACCCGGCGGCGCATGGTCCCAATCTCCCCATCAAGCGGTCATTCTACCGCTCGCCCGATCGGGAGAAACCTTCGGGTTCTTGATTGCCGGAGTGAGTCCGCTCAGAGTCTTTGATGATGATTACAAAGGCTTTTTTGACTCGATCGCAGGACAGGTGACAACAGCCATCTGCAATGCCCGCACTTATGAACAACAGCGGAAACGAGTCGCAGCACTAGCAGAACTCGATCGCCCCAACAAGGTTTTCTTCAGTAACATCAGCGATGAATTGCGGACTCCCCTCACCCTGATAATGGGTTCAACTGAGGACGCTCTCACCGATCGAAACGTGCCGCTACCCGCTCCGCATCGAGAACGGATGGAGGTAGTGCAGCGCAACGGGCAACGGTTGCTGAATCTGGTGAACAGGCTGCTCGATTTCTGGGGCATTGAAGCTGGAGCCGACGACTACTTGACTGAGCCGTTTTCTGACCGTGAAATTTTAGCACGAGTGGAAACAAATGTCGAGCAGGCGCAACTGCCGCCGGAAGCAATGCAGCAGGAACAAGTGCTGCAGCCAGAAGCAGAAACAGCTCGCGGGCAGGTTGAAAGCATTCTCTCTAGCATCAGTGATGGTTTCTTTGTTCTCGATCGCAACTGGCACTTCACCTACGTCAACGATCGCTTGTGCTCCATGATTTTTAAGCAGCGAGAAGAACTGCTCGGTTACAACCATTGGGACTTGTTTCCCAATACCGTTGACACCGATGTTTGCGTTCAATTGCATCGGGCGATGAGATCCCAAACGCCCGTCCAGTTTGAGTATATTTATCTGCCCTGCAATCGCTGGTTTCAGTACCGGGTTTTCCCTTCTGCCGACGGGCTGAAAATTTTTGCAACTGACATTACCGATCGCAAACAGGCCGAACTCGTGCAGGTCGAGCAGAAGAGACTGCTGGAGTTGACCGCCTCAGGACACCCGCTGCAGGAATGTCTCTCATCCCTGTGTGCCTCCGTGTCCAAGCTAAATCCGCGCACGCGAGCCTGCATCCTGGTAGCCGATGCCCAGCGGCTGACGTTTCCCTACTCCATCGCCCCGGATTTTGGGCCGTCCTTCGCTCAAGGACTCAAGGATACCCGGATTAATGAGCTTGCCTTCGGTACGTGCGGCGAGGCAGTGTATTTCGGCAAACCTGTCACCTGTGCCGACATCGCCAACGACGATCGCTGGTCGCCAAGATGGCGAGACTTATGCGTGGCTCACGGCGTGCTGGCGTGTCATTCCGCGCCCCTACAGGGCGCAGACAACCAGCCCCTCGGTTCTCTGATTCTGTGCTTCGACGAGGCGCGGAGGCCGACAGATTTGGATTACCGACTGTCCGACTTCGCCACCCAAGTCGCCAGCATCATATTAGATCGCGATCGGTCGAGCCTTGCCTTGCGCGAATCCGAAGCGCGTCTGCGTCGGGCGATGGCGATCGAAACTGTCGGGGTCATTTTCTTCAAAACCGACGGTACTATCACCGAAACCAACGACGCTTTCCTCCGCATGAGCGGCTACAGCCGTGAGGATACTGAGCAAGGATTGGTGCGCTGGGACACAATGACACCGCCGGAGTGGATGCCCCATTCCCGCAGAGCAGTCGAGGAGTTTGAAGCAACCGGGCGCACGAATCCTTATCAAAAGCAATACATCCGCAAAGACGGCTCGCGCTGGTGGGCATTGTTCGCTGCGACGCAGTTCAATGAAGGAGAGGGCGTGGAATTTATCATTGACATTACCGATCGCAAACAAGCAGAAGTTGAACTGCGCGAGAGTGAAGTTCGCTTTCGGCAACTGGCAGATACCGCTCCTGTTCTCATCTGGATGTCTGGAACTGATAAACTCTGTAATTACTGTAATCAGCCGTGGCTAGACTTTACTGGACGGACGATCGAGCAAGAAATGGGCAATGGTTGGTTAGAAGCAGTCCATCCCGATGATTTGCAACATTGCTCAGATACTTATGTCACTGCCTTTGATGCTCGGCAACAGTTTCAGATGGAGTATCGCCTCAGACGCTTTGATGGAGTCTACCGTTGGTTTCTAGACACAGGAATCCCCCGGTTTACATTAGAAGGCGATTTCCTGGGCTACATCGGTTCCTGTATTGACATCACCGATCGCTTCCAAGCAGAAGTCGCCTTGCGCCAGAGTGAATCCCGCCTCCGTCTGATTATTGAGAGTGCCAAAGATTACGCCATATTCACTCTCGATCTCAATGGCACGATTGCTAGTTGGAATTCTGGCGCCCAAAGGCTTTTGGGCTACACAGACGCAGAGGCGATCGGCTGCCCCAGTCGCATCATATTCACGCCCGAAGACAAGGAACAGGGACGAGCACAGAGGGAAATGCAAATTGCTCTGACCCAGGGACAAGTAGAGAACGAACGCTGGCATTTGCGGAAAGACGGCAGCCGCTTTTGGGCGAGCGGTTTAATGATGCCGTTACAGGATGAAACGGGCAACACGCAAGGATTTGTGAATATCTTGCAAGACAAGACCGCGCAGCGACAGGCAAACCAACGGCTACATCTGCTATATGAAATGACCAGTGATTTGCTTGCCACCGAACAACCCCTAGCGCTGATGAAGACCTTGTTTAGCAAGCTCTCAGCCCAGCTAGACCTGCATTGTTACTACAACTACTTAGTTGAGGAGAAAGACAATGGGCCTCTTCTGCATCTGAGGAATTCTAGTGGGATTTCTGAGGAAGTGGCAGCAATGATGGAATGGATCGACTTCGGTGAATACATCTGTGGACTGGTGGCCCGCGATCGGCGGCAAATTGTTCTCGATGGAGAGCAAATTGCCAGCGATCCTCATGCTCAATTTATCCGCTCAATTGGTATCACCGCTTATGCCGCTCAACCGCTGATTGCTCAGGGACGGTTATTGGGGACGCTCTCGTTCGGCAGTCTCACCCGGACTTGCTTTACTTCAGAAGAAATTGACCTGCTGCAAGTAACCTGCGATCAGGTAGCGATCGCTCTGGAACGGGCAAACCTGACAACTTCATTACAGCAACAAGCCGAGCAGTTGCTACAAGCAAACCGCATCAAAGACGAGTTTCTGGCAGTATTGTCCCACGAGCTGCGATCGCCCCTCAATCCCATTTTGGGGTGGTCAAAGCTCCTACAAGTTCGCAAGTTCGACGAAGCGAAGACGGCACAAGCCCTCGCCACAATTGAGCGGAACGCCAAGTTGCAATCTGAATTGATTGAAGACTTGCTCGATGTCTCGCGGATTTTGCAAGGGAAGCTCAGCCTGAATGCCACTCCGATCAATTTGGCATCGACTATAAGAGCGGCGCTCGAAACAGTGCGGCTCGCGGCCGGGGCCAAATCCATTGGGATAGAGGTCAGCCTTCATTTCAACGTGGGTTATGTGTCAGGTGATTCCACCCGCTTGCAGCAAGTGGTGTGGAATCTGCTTTCCAATGCTATTAAATTTACCCCCGCAGGCGGTCGGGTTGAGGTGCGATTAGAGCAAGTGGGCAATCAAGCTCAAATTACCATCAGCGACAACGGCCAGGGCATTCCTGGAGAGTTTCTGCCACACGTCTTTGACTACTTCCGTCAAGCCGATGGTGCCACAACGCGCAAGTTTGGGGGATTGGGATTAGGATTGGCGATCGTCCGTTACCTAGTTGAACTGCATGGCGGAACGGTTCAGGCCCAAAGCCGCGGTGAACAGCTAGGATCCACATTTACCGTCAGACTGCCACTGATGCCGATCGAGCCAGCCGTCAATCCGGAGGGGCAATCGGAGGAGGCATCCCTCAATTTGAAAGGCGTTCAAGTTTTAGTGGTCGATGATGATACCGATACACGGGAGTTTGTGGTTTTTCTGTTGCAGCAGGCCCAGGCAAGTGTAATATTCGCCGACTCAGCAGGCTCCGCCTTGGCGACGTTAATGCAATCCAAGCCAGACGTGCTACTGAGCGACATTGGGATGCCAGATATGGATGGCTATATGCTGCTGCAGCAAGTGAGAGCTTTACCGCCAGAGCAAGGTGGGGAAATTCCCGCGATCGCCTTAACTGCCTATGCGGGGGATTTTAATCAGCAGCAAGCGCTTGACGCTGGGTTTCAAAGGCATATTGCCAAGCCCGTTGAGCCGGAGGAACTGATTGAGGCGATTGTTAATCTGGTTAGACCGACTCAATAAAACTCAAATCACCATCAGATACATTTAACCCGGTAAATTCAGGACTAAGCCAGAATTTGCCGTGTATGGCAAGATAGAGAAAGCTGCAAGCTTTTCTATCAGGGAGGTATCTCTCAAAGCTTTCAATAAAATATTGCAAGCGCCATTGAAATCTCTGTCCAGAGTGTGTCCGCATTCTGGACATTTAAAAATTTTAGACCCGTTTAATTTAGTGTGGATATGTCCACACTTTGAGCAAGTTTTCGATGTGTACTCTTCTGTTACGTCTACTACAAAGCCCCCGTGTTTAGCGGCTTGATGCTTCAACATTTGTTTAAAACGATAATGACTCAAAGTTACCATCGCTCTAGCTGTTTTAGTTGCCAGTCTGCGCTTGCCTTTCTTTACCATTTGTTGCGTTTCAAAGGTCGGCAAGAAAATTAATTTGTATTTGACTGTCAAATGTTTAGCAGCTTTTTTGTGCAATTCATTGACTAAGTTTTTAATTTTAATCCGAATTTTTGCTGCTGACTTTCTCAAGCAATACCTCAACCGCTTGAGTTACCTTCCTTTGCTCAACCCTATACGCGACATTAATTTGTCTAGATGTCTTGCCAGTCGATAGATACGACCGATATCATTCTTTCCTATTTCGATAAAGTCACTGCCGTCAAAGCCAGTAAGAAAAGTTCTAACACCGGGGTCTAAAGCAATAGCTAAATCGCTTTTAATCGGTTCTATTTTTTGTGCATCAACAGCATAGCAAATAAACCATTGCCCGTCGATCAAGCTTAGTGTTGGTTCGTGTTGCATTTCTTCAATAATAGGCTCCGATGCTTTAAAGCTTAACCCCTTAGTAGACAGCGGATAAAAAGTCCCGGATTTCCAATTAGACGTTTGGAACCTGATAGTCTGAGATGCGTCAAAACGGCTTCTAAACTTTGCCATTCCTTTTGACTTCTTAGCTGCTTTGTGTGCTTCAAAAGCTTGAAATACTGCCATTTGTCGCGGGTTGTAAGGTTGCTCTGATACCCAAGCAGGAGCCAAGTCCATTACTTTTTTTCTTAAGTCGTACTTGCCAATTCTTTCGTTTTTAACAATAGCAATTGCTTGGTTGTAACACCATCTACTTGCTGCAATCCAAGTCCTCCATTTCGCTGCTAGCCCGATTTCCGGGTAAACTCGGATCTTCTTTGATAGCAGATTTGTATTTTCGGAGTCCGTAGAGTCGGCAACTGAAGACGTGGATGATGGCAAGGATATCTTCAACCATTTCTCGCTCTGGAGACAATTCACTTCTACTGAGAACCATGAGTTCGCAATCGTTTTGCTCGCAGATCCATTTGATGAGGTCGCCACCAAACCTTGCGAGTCTGTCTTGGTGTCCGACCACAACTGTTGAGATAGATCCTGACATGATTTGTCCCAAAAGGGCAAGCAGTGATTTTCTTTTGAAGTTGAGTCCGCCTCCGATATCTTTGAAGACTTTAGCTTGCGGGTAGAGACTTTGGAGGTAGCCAACTTGTCTTTCGAGGTCTTCTCGCTGTTTGTAGCTGCTGACTCTGGCATAGATAGCTGTGACTCGGTTGTGTTTTGTTCCGAGAACGCTGTCAATGTCGTAGCGTCGCTGGTTGGAGGGAGTTCTGATTGCTGATATTTTGTCGGCAAGTTCCCAGTTTCTAAGCGTTTTTTCTGAGACTTGCAGGATTTTGCAAGCTTCTCGCGGTGTGACATATTTGGTCATCGGTGGCGGTAGAATGTTCTTAATCTAAGTTACCACCATCTACCAGCATTTACCGGAATATTCCGGGAAATTATTTATTTCACATTAACAGTATGAGCGAACAAGCTAGCGAGCTAATCAAGCAGGGGATTTCGCAATATCAGGCGCGGCAATTTGAGGCGGCGCTGGAGTCTTGGCAGGAAGCGCTGGGGCTGTATCGCTCAATGGACGATAAGCGGCGATCGGGTGCGGCACTGGGCAATATGGGCGTAGCTTACGAAGCGCTGGGAAATTATCCTCAGGCGATCGACTGCTACCAGCAGCATTTGGTGTTAGCGCGAGAAATTGGCGATCGCCGGGGCGAGGCGAATGCTTTGGGAAATCTGGGCAATGCTTGCTGTACTGTGGAGGATTTTTCTAGGGCTATTGATTACCAGCAGCAGCGTTTGGCGATCGCCCGGGAAAGTGGCGACGCGCGCCAAACGCTGGAAACTTTGAGCAATTTGGCGCTAGCTTACGATGCTAATGGAGATTTGCCTAGTGCGATCGAATGTTATCACGAGCAGTTGTCGATCGCGCGTGCCAGCAATGACGATCGCATTGAGCGCAATGCTCTCAAGAATTTGAAGCTCGGTTACAAGTATTTAGCAGATTACGAGAAGGCTAACCAGTATCGGCAGCAGCTATTGGCGATCGCCCGGGAACTGTTTTTAACCGATAAACATAATAATTTTGTACAACTTGCAGAAACAGTTGGTTTGAATCTGGATGAAGATTTAGCCGGGGCTAATTTAAGCGGTTTTGACTTGCACTACGCTGATTTTAACGGTGCGGATTTGCGCGAAACAAATCTCCGGGGCGCAGATTTGACGTTGGCGGATCTCAGCGGTGCTTTGCTGAGCGCTGCTATTTTAATTGATGCTAATTTGTGCAATGCTAATTTGCGAGATGCTGAACTCAGCAGCGCTAATTTAAGCGGTGCTGATTTGCGAACCAAGCTGCCCCGGGCAAATTTGAGCCGTGCAAATTTAACCGGAGCAAATTTGAGCAGTGCTTATTTACCGGATGCGATTTTAGTAGCTGCAAATTTGACTGACGCTAATTTAAAAAATGCTGATTTGAGCGGTGTTGATTTGAGCGGTGCGATTTTAAACGGTGCTGATTTGAGCCGCGCTGATTTAAAAAATGCGGTGGTAGACAATGCGAATTTTTCTGGTTGTCTGGGAATTTCGGAAGCGGTAAAAATTGAGTTAAGGACACGGGGCGGGATTTTTGAGTAGAATTGGAAATGTTGGTAATTGTAGAGGGTAATAAAAGCTATGACTGCCGTAACTGCAAAACGATTCTCGATCGCCGAATATCACCGTTTGGGAGAACTGGGATTTTTTGAGCCAGAGGACCGAGTTGAATTGATTCGCGGAGAAATTATTATCATGGCTGCTAAAGGTACGTTTCACTCTGTTTGTAATTCGCTGCTGTTTGGAGAATTGTACGCGCTGGTGGGAAAACGAGCGATCGTGCGCGGTCAAGAACCCATTATTTTGACGGATGATAGCGAACCAGAGCCTGATGTTGTTATTGCCCGCAATCGTTCTGACAATTATTTATCTTCTCACCCGGAGCCTGCTGATATTTTGTTGGTAATTGAGGTTGCAGATTCTACTTTGAAGTACGATCGGAGAACGAAGTTGCCTCTCTATGCTGAAAGAGGGATTTCTAATTATTGGATATTTAATTTGGTCGATCGTCAACTAGAAATGCACAGCGAACCTTATCGGAAACCAAACGGTAGTTTTAGTTATCAATTGCAACGAGTTGTGTTGCCAAATCAGACGGTAGTAATTCCGGGTTTTCCAGAGTTGTCTCTGGATTTGTCTGCGGTATTTCCGGCGCAGATTGGTGAGTAAAAAATCTGGCTCGCTCGCACATATTTTAACTGAGTAATTAGAGTTCGATCGAGCTGGCTTCGATGATATAATGTAAAAGTGCGAACGCACGAAGCATAAAACTAGCACTATCATCCAAAACAATTTGGTTTGTGGCCCTGGATTTATTCGCGGTAGAAATCTAAAATCTAAAATCTAAAATCAGATGACAGCTCAAACTCTCGCCCCCCCGGAACAAATTGTCCAGCTATCGGGTATCAGTTGGCAAACCTACGAAACTTTGCTTGCCGAAATCGGCGATAGGCAAATTCGACTGACATATAATCGCGGCAATCTTGAAATTATGGTACCCTCCCCAGAACACGAACGCTTCAAAACAATAATGGGTCGATTTGTTGAAACCTTAGCTGAAGAATTAGATGTGAGAATTGAACCTCTTGGTTCCACAACTTTCAAGCGTCCTGAACTTAGCGGTGCAGAACCGGATGAATGTTTTTACATCCAGAATATTAGTGCAATTAAAGGCAAAAAAAGAATCGACCTGAATCAAGATCCGCCGCCGGATTTAGTGTTGGAAATTGATATTACCAGCCCTTCGGAAAATAGCTTGCAGGTTTATGCGGATCTGGGAGTCCCGGAAGTTTGGATTTATAATGGCTCGCGATTCAGAATCAACAGATTAGAAAATGGAGAATATATTGAGTGCGAGAGCAGTTTAGCATTTCCCAGCTTACCGATATTAGAGATTGTCAGATTTTTGGAAAAAGCAGAAACAATGGACTATTTGGAATTAGTGAAAGCATTTCGCAGTTGGGTAAAAAGCCAAATTCAGCAAAACCAATGAAGGGCCCAGAAAATTAAACAAAATTTTCCGTTTCAATGGATGAAAAAATGCTGTAGTGTGATAGATTTAAAATTAAGCCCTCCTCAAAATCTCCATCACAGCCTGGCAAAGCCAGCACTTCTACCGATATGCGATCGCTAGAGTCTCACAACAAATACCCAGATTGCTTGTGGATGCAATTAGAAGCAATTCCAGTTCCATCGGTTGCAGCCCAAACCCAGCAGCTCGACATTCACTTGAGCCTAAATTTTAACGAGCATTGGGAACCCCTGCTAGGTGGTCGCGTCAAATTTGGTCTGCAAGGCGGGACGCTCAAGCTCTATCTAGAAAACTGCGAAATTCCCGTAGCATCACGTCAGTTAGTCGGTTCTTTCAAGCTTTTGCCAATAGAAGAAACCCGGCCGATTCAAAGTAGTGCAGAAAATTTAGTGAGCGAAAGTCAGCGCGGAGTTCAGGGCGGCGAGAAGGCGGAAAAAATTAAGGAAACAGAGAGCATATTGTGTCACGTTTCCACAATAAGCGATGATACAACGCCAGCTTGGATTTTTGCAGTAGAACAGGGCAAATCAGTATTAAAAGGTTTGCTAAAAAGTGCTAAGCTGGGAGAAGTGGCTGCCAAAAAAATTCGGATAGCAGCGGCTTTTCAAGTTGCTAAAGAAGATATTTATCTCACAGATGCGGAGGGTTTATGGCCGCACGATATCACGCCAAATCAACATTCGGTTTTAGAAAGAATCCTGACTGTATACCTGCAAGCAAATAAACTCCAACCTGCTCTGAGTTGGGCGCTATTGTCCTACAACTTGCCTCCGGTTGAACAGCGCGAAGTGGAAATAGTCCCCGAAGCTGAATCGGAATTGCAGAAAATGGTCGATCGCATTATCGGGGCCCAAAGCGACAACTTTGTGGAGTTGGCAAAAATCGCCAATCTCAACCCAGCACTAGATTTCGCGGGTAGCAGCTTGCGCGGAACGACTTTAAGTGCAGTCGATTTTAGCAGCGCAAATCTCGATCGGGCAAATTTCCGGGGTGCAAACTTAAGCGATGCCGATTTCAGCGACGCCAACCTGCAAAATGCCAAATTCGGCGGTGCAGATTTGAGTGGCGCCCATTTGTGACAAGTTAAGAAAAAGTGCAAATTGTCAAGGGGGTAGACAAAAAAAGGTAAAATAGGATGAAACCTT
>NZ_JAUBTO010000201.1:0-11302 GCF_036702495.1 Microcoleus sp. C2D2
GCTTTAAGTCGGGGAGTTTTTCCATTCCTTGATCTAATGTCTATCTCGTCTTCTTGTCAAGGGGGTTGAGCAATTACCATTAATTAATCCCATCATGGTTGGATAGGTGCAAGCAAATACCCGTCCTTCCGTATCTTTTTCTGTGACTAAGTTTACTGGCGCGGCATCGGGGAGATGTTTCTTAAATACATTGATTGCCTGATTTACCAAAGCTACACGATCCGCTAGAAATAGAACCCGTTTCGCCCAGTTACAACGCATCAGCAGATCGACCAAGGCGATCGCGGTTCTGGTTTTCCCTGCACCAGTCGCCATAACTATCAGGGCTTTGCGCTCTTTATCAGTCTCTAAGGCTTCGGTAATGTGACGGATGCCACGAGTTTGATAATAGCGTTCGGCAATGGTGGGGTTAATTGTGCCTGCTGCTAAAGATTTACGAGTAGCTCGGCGCTGTATAAGTAATTGTAATTCAGTTTTTTTATAGAATCCTTGCACCTGTCGCGGTGGGTAATTAGTATCATCCCACAGCCAATGCTCGTAACCGTTAGAGTAGAAAATAACGGGACGCTGATTAAATTGGTTTTCTAGGCAATCGGCATATAGCTTAGCCTGTTGTTGCCCGGTGCGGGGGTCGTTTCGGGTGCGCTTCGCTTCTACGACTGCCAGAGGTTTACCATCATCGCCCCAGAGGACGTAATCAACAAAACCTTGACCTGATGAATTGGGCATCCCTGTAACCGGAAACTCCCGATCGCGTTGTTGATCTAAGTTCCATCCGGCTTCTTTTAACAAAAGGTCTATGAAGATGTCGCGGGTTTGTGCCTCAGAATAATCATGGGTATCGGGTTGGATGACACTGGCTTCCTTGACTGCTGCCAATTCTGCCCGTAGTTGTTTCAGTTCTTCATCAAGTGCATTCTTGTCTGCTAGAACTGTTGAGAGCTTTTCATCGCGATCGCGTAGTTGAGTTTCTAGTTTCTGAAGTTGTTCAATGGTTTGCTTAGGAACTGGTGCAGTCTTGGGCAATGCGTCAGAGTTGAAGGTAAGCCCCGCATTTGGTTTGCTACTGCGTCCATAGGTGTGTGCTAACCAATATGTAACATGAAACAACTCCCGTACAGTATTTATAGCATCATTAACAGAGATAGGTCGGGCGCTGTGTACTGCCGGATTTCCTAGTTTGATAATGACTCTTGCTTTGTTAAATATTGCTTCACCTACTAAGTTTTTAAAGGTAGGTTCGTGAATCAAGGCGCTTAGGTTGTCTTGATAAGGCAGTTCTAGGGAATTATCGTACTTATATAACCAATTAACGGTTAACTCCAAAGTTCGACGGGCATAAAAGCAAGCAGTGCGAGGGTCTGGATGTACTGTATCAACTGCTTTCTTGGCGGATTCATAAATTGTAGGGAATTCAGCTTGGAGGAAAGCAAACTGGGTCATATATTTATGTAGGCATTTGGTGATAGTTCTCTAAATCCTTGTCTAGTGACCAGATAAAAACTTCACTCATTGAGAAGATATTACAGGACTTCTGGAATTCCTGAATGATGCTGAGATCGCCGAAACTTGTTCCTTCTTGTTTATTAGGAGCTTTGTTTTTACCAGCTTCATCAGGAAACTGGTCAATCCACTCCAGTATCTCTGCTGTACTCGGGAATGGAGTAGGCCTCCAGGGAGCTATGCCTGCGAAGGCTGCTTTAACTTGTTCAACAAAACGTATGGCGGTTTTCCTTCGTAGTGTGCCGTCCCCGTTTTGGGCAATGTGGTTGCCTGTTTCGAGTATGGTTGCCATCGGCAACAGAAAAGTACAGCCAGCTTGAGAATAGGTCTTAAAATCTTCTAGAACTGATGCTCTATGCTGATTATAGTTGGGAACGTTGAGTATTTCGAGGAATATGCTGGTATCAATCAGACAAATACTACTCATTGCCGTACTCCTGTAACCGAGACAGCCATGCCATAGCTTGCTGTTTTCTGTCTTCAGGGGTGTGCGGCGATTTGACGAATCGATCGACTACCCCAGCAGTTACCAGTTGACCGAGCGGCCCCTGAGATATCAGACTAGGAAAATCGTACATCTCCCCAAGCCGTACCAGGCGGCTATCTCCTTCCTCTGGATTGCGGAAACAAAACACTACATCGCCGATCGCCTCATCGGGTAAGGCATCCATTAAGGCTGGGTTGTGGGTAGACAGTAGGACTCGTAGTTTACGTCGCTCCGCAATATCTCGGATGCTGGCGAGTAAATGCTTGGCGCGGTTGGGATGAACGCCGTTGTCGATTTCCTCGATGACAACTAAACTGCCTTCGGTAGCCGATAGCATAGCAGCCGCGATCGCTAACACCCGCAAGGTGCCATCGGATAATAATGCGGCCTCACAATAGCGACGGTTATTGCCAAAGGTTTCTGCTAGTCGCACCATGACTTCATCCCGTGGGCCGAAAAGGAAATCTAGCCCATCTATAGCCTGTTCTGGTAAACTCTGGATAAAGTTGAGAATTGCCTGTTGATTTTCGGCTTGGTTCTCCCACAGGCGATACAGGACGCTGGAAAGATTAGTACCATCTTCTTGTAATCGCTTATCAGACTTGAAGCTGTACTCGCGCATTCTGGCGGGAACGGGATCTAGAAACAAGATGTTCTTTAAGACTCGTTGATATTCGCCGACGATCTCAGGAATTATTTTTTGGGATTTGGGATACTTTGCATCAAAATGGGCAGGGGTGTCTAATTGTACAAATATAGCCATCTGATCGCTGCACGTTACTCGTGGCTTGTTCTTCCCCTTTGTAAAGTTGTTATATGCCACACCAACATCAGTCCCTACTCCTTGAGAAGGCTGATCTAGGTCATATAGCGGGACTTGACTTGTCGAGCCAACAATTCGCTCATTACTGATGTGCAGTTCTCCGTCACGCACATTCAGGGTTATATCGAGTTGGTTCCATTCTGGGTAGTCTAAACGGCAACCAATGGTAAAATTTGACTCTCCCCGATGGCACAAGTCATTTACTCGACCGCGTACAACGCGCTCTGCACTATTCACCGTATATTGAATGCTGGAGAGTTTTTGTCCTTGTGCTAGCCAGGACAGAAAGCGCAAACCTTCAAGAGCGTTACTTTTGCCTGCGGCATTGGCTCCGATTAGTACGGTCAGCGGCCCAAGAGGCAATCGGCTTGTGCTGTAACTTTTGAAGTTGGCGAGGGTAAATTCAGTTAGCATGGCGTTCATCTCATAATTCTCCTCGGAATGCACGATGTTGGAGGGAGGCAAAAAGGGCATCGAGTTCTGACAGTGAGGCGCGGTGTGCTGCTTTGAGTTTATCTACAGCTTCGGCGCGACGAGTAAATTCTTTTTGTAGAGAAAGAGAAGGGATAAAAATAGGCATAGACTTGATGATGGCCATATTTAACCCTGCCATGATCGCCCCTTTTTTTGTCTGATTAAGATATTGCCGAGCAATCGGATGTAAGAGAAAGTAAGCATGGAGAAAACGCGGCAAGCACTTCGCCGGGTTGAGAGTAATACAACAAAGGTGTTTCGTATTAATGGCAACTGGTATATTGTCTGGAACAACAGCACATCTTCCACACGTCCCCATAATTGTTATGATCACGTCCCCAGGTCTGACAGTATAGTGTTTTAGTCCGCGATACTTCAACTCAGAAATAAACCTGCGTTCACCCCATCGAAATTCATTTGCAACAGCATTATCAATACCTAGCACTGCTACACCTTCCTCTACAAACTCACTATGAAGAAGGTTGCTTCCGAATGGCCCTGTCCTAATTGATCCACTACTCGGATGAACTATCTCAGCAATTGTTTCCATCGCCCAACCATTTAATACTGGCTCGCCGAACATCTCAAAAAATATGGCTTGGGTGAGGGTGTCGAGTTGTGCGATCGCCTCCCGACGTTTAGACCTGAGTTCTTCGGCGCGATCGAGTATCTCTGCAATCCGCTTCTGTTCTTCTAATGGCGGGAGGGGGATTTGAACTCCTTTAACTAAATCGATGTTTAGATTTTTGACAGTTGCGCCTGCTGCACGGCGTGCAAACTCCAAATACACAGCATTCGAGCCAAGTAAATGAAAGAAGTAGTTAGAATCAACGTTCTCCAGGCGATTGCTTAGAACAAGCCATCCGTCATGAATACAACCCGATGTTTTCATGATATAAGGTCTGCCAAAACTCATCGAATTAGTCAGCACAAAATCTCCTGGATAGACCATTCGTGAGTTTTTTACACCTTCTTTCCGAATGCGCTTCTTGGTCGAAGTTATATATTTTGAGCTTTCGGAAGCATCGGCGATCATAATCCAATTCACACCGTCAACATCATCAGTAATGTAGTTCTGTATCGGTCTTGGGGAACCCCCACGAGCGATATCGAAAATGTCTCCCAAGGCAACTAACGGCCAAGTCGTCATTTCAGCATTCCCTCCAATTTCTCCATCCCCTGCTGAATTTCCACCTCTAACTTCGCCAAATTAGCGAGGATGTCTTTGGGTGCGAGATGTTCCACTTCTTCATGCACCACTTCCTTATAACGATTCAGGCTGAGGTCGTACCCCTGAGAAGCAATATCAGCCTTGGGCACACAGAAACTTTGAGCAGTGCGCGATCGCTCTCGTTCCGTTGTATTTCGCAGTTGCCAACGACTCAACACATCCGGCAGATTATTCTTAGTATGTTCCTCTGCTGTTAACCCAGAAGTAGGCACAGCACCTAATTTATCTTCAGAAAGCAAAGGCGTTCTTTTATCGTCCAAACTCCAGCCGTCAGCATTCACATTGTAGAACCAAACAGAATCTGTTCCACCTGAATTAGTTTTAGTAAATAGTAAAATCGCAGTAGAAACACCCGCATAAGGCTTAAATACACCACCAGGCAGAGAAATTACAGCATCAAGCTTCTGTTCTTCCACCAACAACCGTCGCAATTCCTTATGAGCCTTAGAAGAACCAAAAAGCACCCCATCCGGCACAATTACTGCTGCCCGTCCCCCTGGTTTCAACAATCTTAAAAACAAAGCCAGGAATAGTAACTCAGTTTTCTTAGTTTTGACGATCGCCTGCAAATCTTTAGCCGTGTTCTCATAGTCCAACGACCCCGCAAAGGGTGGATTAGCAAGGACAAGGGTATAAGATTCTGCATCACTAGAATGTTCCTGTGCCAGCGAATCCTGATAGCGAACATCCGGATTTTCTACTCCATGCAAAAGCATATTCATACTGCCAATCCGCAGCATGGTATTGTCAAAATCGAACCCGTGAAACATCTGATGGTGGAAATGCTGCTTCATCTTGGTATCGCGCAGAATTTCCGGGTGATGCGATCGCAGATATTCATTAGCAGCCACCAGAAAACCGCAAGTTCCACTCGCTGGATCACAAATCACATCGCCTGGGCTGGGTGCAGTCAGTTCCACCATCAACTGAATAACGTGGCGCGGTGTGCGAAACTGTCCGTTTTGTCCAGCGGAGGCAATCTTGCCCAACATATATTCGTAAAGGTCGCCTTTAGTGTCCCGGTCTTCCATCGGTACACCATCCAGCAAATCCACCACTTTAGAAAGCAGGGCCGGTGTCGGAATTGTGAAGCGGGCATCCTTCATGTGGTGCGCGTAAGTCGAACCATCGCCTCCCAAAGTCCGCAGGAAAGGGAAAACATGATCGTTGACGACCTCAAACATCTCCTTCGGTGCAAAATTCTTGAACCTCGACCAACGCAAATCCTCATAGGAGCGTTTTTTGATATCTTCCCCTTCTGGGAAAATCCGGCGTTCCATTGGGCGCTTGAGCCGATTAGCTTTGTTTTCTTCCAGAGTATGTAAATCGTCGAGACGACGCAGAAACAGCAGATAAGTAATCTGCTCGATGACTTCGAGGGGATTGGAGATACCACCGGACCAGAAGGCATCCCAGATTTTATCTATTTGACTTTTGATTTCCCCAGATATCATAATATTGCGCTTTCTTGTCCCATAGATAATTCTAAAAATTTGGGTGAGTATTAGTTTAGCTTGGATGTGGTTTTGCTGGGATATGCGATCGAGCAATCTATCTGCTGCTTGTACTCCAGTTTGAACGTTTCACCCTCTAGCTGCTGCTGAAGGTGGTGGCGAAGGTGGCGGATTAGGTCGATGCGATCGCGGCGGGGCGGATAGTGGGTCGCGCCCAATCAGCAGCCTGAGACTCGTCTATTTAGAGAGATTTTCAACATCATTTACGAATGTACCTAAAATCGACTCCTCATTTATTTGATTATTTTGATGTCCTAAGTCTTTTCGCATTGCTAGTAGCATTTGACCAAACAACAGAATAGGAGTGGTTGAAGAATCTTGCTTGTTTGCCATTTGGCGAAACTTAATGTATAAATTTAAAACATCGTCAGATGCCCATAAAATTAAATCAGGTGTCATGTCATGGATGCTTTTAATTAACTCTTCTTCACTTTTAGGTTCTTGCCCTAACTTTTGGGCAAATATACTATCAAAGAAAAGGTTAATAACTTTGTCATATATTTCAATCTTTTTTGGCTTCTGTTCATTGCGGACTTGAATATTAAAATTACCTGCAACTGTAATCAATGCGCCTAATGAAGCAATTATAATTGTGATAAATTGCCAAGGTGCTTGACCAATTTCATAAAATAAAGCCCAGATGATTGCACCCAAAATTGCAACACCAATTAATCCAAGCCCAGCATTCTGCCAATTTGTATTACTTTCCACTAACTTACTCTCCTTTAATAATATTCATATTCTCAGTCATCAACCATACAAATAATCTACACTATCATCTATTTCTGTTTTCCACTATTTCCAAAATCTCAACTATTGTGAGGATATAGCTATCCTACAGCATTGCGATCGCAAATACTATAACGCTCAATATCTTTTTTTTTTGCCAAACACCAGCCTGTCATTTCTCGAATTGAGGGCGATCGCGAAAATCCGTCCGTTGCATTTTCGGTTTTGCCCTCCTGGTGGAATGTCTGGGGTACTGCTGGCATTTGGTGGCGATCGCTCTTTCTTGAAGAGCGGTATCAGCCTACTTCCTGGCCAATGATGTTGAAGACTAATGCAGTGATAGTGATATAATAGCCGAGCGTTAAGCAAAATAGGCGATCGTACAATTTTTTACGGCGACTGAGAAAATAAAGATTATTGCAGGAGACTCAATCAAATTAAATGATTGATACTTCTTGATATTATTAATTTTACCAAAAAACTTATGCCAGACCAAATAACTAGCACAAATAATCAGTATATTTCTGAGCAAAATCAGCATATCCAACAATACTTAGACTATTACTGTAAATTACCTCAGTCCCCTAAATTCGCTATCTTGCTTAAAGGGAAATGGGGTTGTGGTAAAACATGGTTTATAAATCAGTATCGTGAAAAATTAAAAACAGAAGGTAAAAAATCTTTATATGTTAGCCTATACGGTGTCACTAATTATTCAGAAATAGAAGACAATCTTTTTAAACAATTGAATCCTTTACTTGCCTCTCAAGGGATGGTGATAGCGGGTCAAATCGTTAAAGGTTTGCTAAAAGGCACATTAAAAATTGATTTAGACAATGATGGTCAACAAAATGGAATGTGGAATTTTTCTATTCCCGATATAGAGATACTTAAAAAATTTGAGGATTCTCAATTTAGCGTTTTAATATTTGATGACTTAGAACGTTGTAGCATAAATATTGAAAATATATTGGGATATATCAATAATTTTGTAGATTCCCAAAACTTAAAAGTAGTCATAATTGCAAATGAAGATGAAATAAATAACGATCGAGACAAAAAAGAAAAATACAACAAAACCAAGGAAAAACTAATTGGGAAAACTTTTGACGTTTTTCCTGACTTTTCTGGGGCATTAAATATAACCATCAATCAAATATCTAATCCGCAAGTCAAAGAAATTTTGACAAAAAACTTGGCTCTCCTTGAAGAGTTGTACAGGCAAGCAGAGTGTACAAATTTAAGAATTTTGAACCAAGTAATCTTGGATTTTGAACGAATTTTTGAAAACTTACCAGAAAAAGCTCAGAATAAATCAAAATTAGTAGAAGAAGTCTTAGAATTATTAACAATTTTATCTATTGAAATTTCTTGTGCCAGACTTCATCCCCAAGAAATTAGTCAAATAGATCGGGAATTAGCTAAAGAAATGATGTCAGAGAGAAGGGGCAATAATCATAGTGATTTAATAGAAAAAAATAATGCCAATACTAAAAATTCTGAACATAAATACTCTATATTCAAAAAGTATCAAAACCTTTATAACTCTTATTACTTTAGTGGATTACTAGCTTTTTCCAGAGTGTACCCAAGCTTATTATGGTGGGAAGCTTTTTTTGACAAAGGTCTGATCGATCAGAAAGATTTAGAAGAATCACTGCCAAATTCCAAATTTTATCAAGAGGAAAACGCACCCAATTGGATGAAATTGTTGCGTTATAGTATGCTTACTGATGAAGAATTCGAGAAAACACTTGATCTAGTTAAATCAGAGTATCTGAATAGGGCCTTTGAGGATATTGGAATAATCAAGCATATTACCGGATTATTCTTACTATTTTCTGATGTTGAGGTATACAACAAGGACAAAGAATCTATTATTGATGAAGCTAAAAAATATATTGATGAACTAAAGAATTATGGCAGGCTAAATACAGAGTATAGTTCTAATCCATTCGGAGATGTTTATATGAGTATTGAATTTAATAGTAAAGATGATCGATGCTTTAAAGATTTTGATAATTATATTAAGCAATGTCAAGAAAAAGTAAGGATTCAAAATATGCCCAATGAAGCTAAAAAGATACTAGATATGATGCAAAATAACATGGCTATGTTTCAACATACAATATTTTTAAATGCTGCAAGCAATTTCGATAGTTTAGGGCAAAAATCTTATTATGATTATCCGATATTGAAATATTTGCCTCCAGAAGATTTTATAAAAACATTTTTGATATTGCCTTATCAGGATATGAGCTATATTTTTTACTGTCTAAGAAACAGATATAGCAGCCAAAATTTTGTGAAAATTTTAGTTGATGAGCTAAATTTTGTGAAGGAGCTTCAAAGTTTATTACTAGCAGAAATTTATAAAAAAAGAGGAAAAATTAGCGGATACTTATTAAGGTCTCTCAATGAAGAATACTTAGAAGGAATTATTAGTAATCTCGAACAAGTAGAACAACCTTTTTAAGGGTATTGACTCTGCGCCGTCTGTCACCCGCCCATCAAAAAAAAACCAGCATCGGTTATTTTCTCGCCAAATCGCCAAGGCGAACGGATTCAGCAACGATACCCGAACCAGACTGCAATCCATAACCTTCTACATATTCTCTAGCTAGTTTGTAAGCCCAATAGGGAAAATCTGGCTCTACGAAACACCGCAGTGCATACTCTAGCTTTAGTAAATCTCCGCTGCGGACAAAGCGCACCGTCGTCCACCTATTTTTGCGGTAGTCATCCCCTTGCAACCCATCAATGTCTCTCAATAAGTTTCTGAGAGATTGCCGACTTTCAGAACTAGGATTTTCTCGGTAACTTTGCATCAGCGCGATCGCCTCATCCACTAACTGTTGTTGCTGTGCCCATTCTTCACTGGTGAAATGTTCGGGACAAATCGCCTGATTCATCTGCTGCACCCGTTGGGCAATGTAGAGTGCAAATTTTTCAGCGGCAACCTCATCAGCGCACAGACTTTTGATACTCGTAAGCCTGGTTATCGGTATGGCAAATCGCGCTTTTTCAACTTCCTTGGTGGCTTGAATCCACTTTTTGATTTTATTGGCAGTAGCACGTTGTTGGTTGCTTTGTTTCATTCTCAATTATCGACTGGTAGAGTCGATAGGGGCATTTCTACCCCTACCTCTCCTTCAAAACGGAACGTGAAACTTTCGCTTCATTCCGCTCCTTGATATCTTCATCCTTTGTTAAGGATACAACTCAAAACGGATTATCATCATAGCTCTTTTGGAGGGAACTGTCATTTTCCGTTTTTGTGTCGTGACAGTGTTTATGCAGAAGTTGGAGGTTTTTGTATTCATCCTTACCGCCTAAAGAGCGGGGTTGAATATGGTCAACTTCTACAATATCTGTAGGTGTAAAGTACAGACCGCAGTGGGTACATTTACCTTTTTGTGTCTTAAGCAGTGTTGCTACTCTTGTTGGTGTTTCAGGGTATTCTCCACGTCTTTTGCTCCAATAAATCCAGTCACCGTTGTAAGGTGTTGAATTGCCCTTTACCTTGACGTGCCTTATTATTGGCGTTGTTTGGTGTTGGGCTAATTCTAGACCTTCTTCTGTGCTGAAACACCAATTTTTGTCGTCTACTGTTCGCCAGTATTTGTCTTTATTGATGCTACCTTTTCCCCGTCTTCTAGCCCATGCTCTTAATTTGTCGTAGGTAAGGTTATCGACTTTATTAAAGGTTTCCTTACTTACTACTGTAGAGTAATAGTTTGACCATCCCTTAATTATTGGATTCAGCCGACTAATTAAAGCAGTTTGAGGGGCGGTGTTATGGGTGTCTATTACTTCTTCAATTTTCACAAGATGAGCTTTGATTTTGGGTTGGGACGGAGCGATTAATGTTTTAAAACCGAGTGGTATTCCATGTGTATTTTTGGCGCTTCGGTAGTTACCCACCTTATGCTGTTGTACATGGAATCCTAAAAACTCAAACCCAACATTTCCATTGTATTCGCTGAGGGTGTGGGTTAATTTTGTCTTACTTGGCTTTAATTCTAAGTCTAAGTCACTCAACCAGTCCGCAATTACCTTTTGACAGGCTATTATTACTTCAATGTCTTTGTGAATAATCACAAAATCATCGGCATATCGGATTAAACTGATTTCTCTTCGTTGGTTAATGTTATTTCCTACGAATTGTTTAACCCGTTCTTCCATTCCATGAAGAGCTATATTAGCCAATAGCGGGGAAATGACCCCTCCTTGTGGCGTACCTTCAATGGTCGGAAAAATTTCACCTTGGTCTAATACCCCACTTTTAAGCCACGACTTAATTTGCTTTCGGAGTCGCGGATAGGTATTGATTTTGTCAAGTAATGCTTTGTGATTAATGCGGTCAAAGCATTTGGCAATATCAGCGTCTAGCACATATTTGGCTTTGGATCTGATACTGTCAAAGATAGCTCCTATTGCATCTTGACAAGACCTACCTGGTCTGTTAACCTAAGCCGGAGAGTCGCCTCCCCGGCTCGGCTCCAAAACCGTGCGTAAGAGTTTCCCCTTACACGGCTCCT
>NZ_JAUBTO010000202.1:0-11178 GCF_036702495.1 Microcoleus sp. C2D2
AGCGCCTAATTTTTATATTCTATAGTTAATTTTTATAAAAATTATTAACTTTTTTACATACTAGGTTCGGTAGAGCCAAATCTACGAGCTCAACTTCTAACTCTGAATACCTTAGAGGTAGCATATTTGCATCTTCCTCAGAGTTTAGAAACAAATCTATCTTGAGAAATAACCTCTAATGATTAACAGTAAAATAATTTAAGTAACTATTGTAAATAACAACTTAAAATTTATTTACAAAAAATAATAATTATCTATAAAAATTTTTGTCAAATTATGAAAGTTCTACTATACTAGAATCGAGAGTATTTTTATATAAATTCTGTAAAAAATATCTGGCTGTTGGGGACAGGTTGTGGTTATCTTCCTGAAATACTTTGTGGCGTTTACTAATTATTAACGCTCAGCAGGTAAGGGGTTGCCATTACAGGATTTAAATAAAGCACTCCTTAAGACATTGGTCTTGAGAAGTGCACTCAGACCAAAGCAGTAATCTAGTTCGGATTAATGGTTTAAATATTGTCTAGATAATATGTTGCATCCACAAGAAGAGAACGTTTTAGTAGCAACGAGTCCTCTGGCCCCTCTGGTCATTGATGAAATCCCCGATAATAAGGCATTATCAGAGCCGATACTTACTACAAACCCCCATCTTAAAATTCCCAAGCGAGATATTCGGAAAAGCCTCAAGGCATTAACTACCGAAGGTGCCTTTGCTACCGTCTTTTACAGTATAATTGGCGGCGCCTTGCTTAGTAATTTCTTGCTGGATCTCGGTGCCAGTACAGTAGAGATTGGTCTGCTCGCCTCAATTCCTCAGCTAACCAATTTGCTGCAACCGCTGGGAGCCTATCTGGGAGACCGCATCAAGAGCCGCCACTGGTATTCCCTGGTGATTTTCGGCTCGTCGCGGCTGCCGTGGTTGCTGATTGTGCCAGGGATTTGGTTGGTGGGCACATCTCGTATGCAGCCGCGCCAGTTGGTGGTGTTGACATTGGCAATTATCTGCCTGAGTAATTTCATGGAAGCTTTGGGTCGTGCTTCCTTTCTTAGCTGGATGGCTGTGTTAGTACCAGACCGGTTGCGCGGGCGTTATTTTGGGTTTCGCAACAGTGTGGTGACCTTCACCAATCTCATCGGCGTGCCGCTGCTGGGTCTAGCGGTATCGAAGTGGCCGGGTGGTTCGCTCTCGGGCTTCGGTGTGGTCTTGGTTGTGGGAGTTGTGTTCGCAATACTCAGTCTGATCTTTCAGTTCTGGATAACCGATGTCAACCCGCAGCTAGTACACGCCGCCGATGAGGATACAGACCACGGCTCGCCCTTGAAGAAAGTTTTTAGCTTCCTCAAAGATGCCAATTTTTTGAAGTTTTTGTTTTACTCATCTTTCTGGAGCTTTGCGGTTAACATCAGCGCTCCCTTCTTTAACCTCTACTTGCTGGGGGACCTCAACTTCGATGTCAGCGTGGTAACGCTCTATAACAGCTTGGGGGCTGGTGCTAACTTGCTGATGATGATGTTCTGGGGCAGACTGGCTGACCGGATTGGCAATCGCCCACTGATGATAACTGTGGGAATCTTGGTGGCTCTGACGCCTCTACTGTGGCTAGAATCTGGAACTTCTCCTATTTTCCTTTGGGCTTGGTTCCCCTTGTTGCACATCCTCGGCGGTGCGACTTGGGCGGCGATTGACCTGTGCAGTGGCAATCTGATGATGTCGGTTACACCGCTACGCAATCAGTCGATTTATTTTGCTGTTGCTGCGGCGGTTCCTGGAATCACTGGGGCGATCGGCATCACTGTTGGTGGCTATGTCGCGAGTCTGACTGATTTTGGTGGCTTGCCAATGGCGTTTGCTCTCTCAGCCGTCTTGCGACTGTTGGCCCTCCTGCCCTTGGTGTTTGTTCACGAGCAGCGTGCTGTCTCTGTGAGTGAGCTAATGCGAGTCCTGATCCCAACACTCAAGCGTCAAGCAGCGGCTATTCAAGCAGGACGCACCACTTTGAAACCATTACCATTAATAGATGAACTTGAGGATGAAAGCCCACCAGCAAGCTCATCCACTTAGTCTTGAGATAGCGAATTGACGAACCCTCCCCGTGAACGGGGAGGGTTTTTTATTCATAGTTCCTTGCAATGAACTACTGGGGGGACAAGAGCCTGCTGGTGCAATTTCCGAAAATTTAAGTATAATTTTAAGTATAATTGCTTATCAGGCAATTTTTTTTACATATCTATCCTAGTGGGGATGTGGCAAGAAACCAAATAATGCTGGCTTTCCGGTTTATCATATGTTAATGTAGCGAATATTACAAAAAACGCTCATGAATCCTCTACTGACAGGATTACTAAACTTCCAAGTAGTCGTTGAAGATTTTCAACACACTGAGAAAGATTTAGTATTAAAAGTCGAACAAGAGAATAGGGCATTATCAGAGACGGTATTTCCTCCAAAGCCGCCTCAAAAAATTCCCAAGCGAGAAATTCGCACAAGCCTCAAGGCATTAACTACCGAAGGTGGCTTTGCTACAGTCTTTGCCAGTATCATTGGCGGCGCGTTGCTTAGTAATTTCTTGCTGGATCTCGGTGCGAGTACAGTAGAAATTGGTATGCTTGCCTCAATTCCTCAGCTAACCAATTTGCTGCAACCGCTGGGGGCCTATCTGGGAGACCGCACGAACAGCCGCAATTGGTATTCCCTGTTTATTTTTGGCTCGTCGCGGCTGCTGTGGTTGCTGATTGTCCCAGGGATTTGGTTGGTGGGCTCATCTCGTATGGCTGCACACCAGTTGGTAGTGTTGACACTGGCAATTATCTGGGTGACTAATATCATGGAAGCTTTGGGGCGTGCTTCCTTTTTTAGCTGGATGGCTGTGTTAGTACCAGAGCGATTGCGGGGGCGGTATTTTGGGTTTCGCAATAGTGTTGTTACCTTAACCAATCTCATCGCTGTGCCGCTTCTGGGTCTAGCAGTATCGAAGTGGCCCGGTGGCTCGCTCTCTGGCTTCGGTGCGGTATTGGTTCTGGGAATCGTGCTGGGGATAATCAGTCTGGTCGTTCACTTCTGGATGACTGATGTGAACCCAAAGCTTTTACAGGTCACCGATTCGGATACAGAGCACCTGTCGCCTTGGGAGACTGTTTTTAGCTTCTTCAAGGATGCCAATTTTTTGAGGTTTCTTATTTACGCAGGCTTCTGGAGCTTTGCGGTTAACATCAGCGCTCCCTTCTTTAACCTCTACTTGCTGGGGGATCTCCACCTCGATGTCAGTGTGGTAACGCTCTATAACAGCTTGGGAGCTGGTGCTAACTTGCTGATGCTGATGTTCTGGGGCAGACTGGCTGACCGGATTGGCAATCGCCCCGTGATGATAACTGTGGGAGTCTTGGTGGCTCTGACGCCTCTACTGTGGCTAGAAGCTGGAACTACTCCATTTTTCCTTTGGGCTTGGTTCCCCTTGTTGCATATAGTGGCCGGGGGGACTTGGGCAGCGATTGACCTGTGCAGTGGCAATCTGATGATGTCGGTGACGCCGCTACGCAATCAGTCGATTTATTTTGCTATTGCGGCGGCGGTTCCTGGAATCACTGGGGCGATGGGCATCACTGTTGGTGGCTATGTCGCGAGTCTGACTCATTTTGGTGGTTTGCCAATGGCGTTTGCTCTCTCAGCCGTCCTGCGCCTGTTTGCCCTGCTGCCCTTGGTGTTTGTTCGCGAGCAGCGTTCTGTGGGTATGGGTCAGCTAATACGCGCCCTATTCCCCGCCAGACTACCAATAGAGCTGATTGAAGCAAAGGATTGACACTCTCCGGCGTAAAACGCACGGAGATTCTGAAGAAACTACCAAATGGCAATTCTTGAGGGCGCTGTCAAGACACCTCTACCAACTCCGTCAAGGTCAAGCCTTAACATTGTCGCTACTTTTCTCAAAATGTTGGCTGCCCCATTGCAGTCAGCATTGATGTACCAGTTTTTCGCACCCGTCCGGTACAAACCGCGTTTTACCCGCCTACCCGCTTCCTTCCACCCATCAGGTTTTTCACCGATTGTAGGTAGAAAGTCACGGTCTACAAATGATGCTTTAGACGTGTAACTTTCTTCAGTTTCGACAAACTTAATGCCGTGCTGTTCGCACAGTTGAGCTCTGCGATTCTTTAGTCGTGCCGTAGGGATTTGAACAAACTTTTGATTGGTCTTTTTGCCCATATTGGCAGAATCTTTCTGTTCTTTGTTCCACCCAAAAACGATAACACCGATTCTGTTCTCGATACAGTGATTGACGAGTAAACGAGCTACTTTATTCACGGCATCGCGTATCTGACGGTTTCGTTTTTCGGTTAATCGCGCCATGCGACCAAAAACCATTATGTTTGCCCTCCATCAAAGTTGCCACCCGCTTGTTGTACCACTGGTTGACCGACTTTAAATGCTTGCCATCAATAATAAAGCTTGTCCCTGAGTTACTGACGCAAGTAAGCCAGTTATCAATACCGCGATCGATGCCTAAAGCTTTTTGATTGTCTGCGACACCTTGGACACTGATTGACTTGTAAACAAATTCGGCGTAAAAACAGCCATTTCTGGGGAGAATTCTAATTTCTCGAATATTGGCATAGTCTAAGTTGGAAGGCATTGGGACTTGAAAATTCTTCAGTCCAAACCAAGCTTTTACTTTTTGTCCGAGAGGGATTGAAATTTGACCATCAATCAACTTTTTCCCAAGCGCTTGCTTCGGATAAGCTACCAAATGAAGTCCGCCAGTAGTACGGTAATTTGGGAATTTTGGTTTAAATTCAAGCTTGTCTTCCCGAAATAACTCGATCGATCCTTTGAAAGATTTTACCTATTCACCAACAGCACCACAAGTCTGTTGAGCAGCTTGAGCGCATAAAGCCCCGTAATGAGGATTGCGCTTTAATGCGTTAATTACGTCAAACGGACGAACGTAAGTATGAGCCTTGAAGTATATTTGACGAGCGTAATAAACCGCACAATTGTGTAGTTTGTTTGATTCTTGGCAAATATATTCTAGAACCGCCTTGAATTCTTTGTCAGGCTTGAGTAGTATCTGTTGACACCCAAACATTTAAATGCTCCTTTGTTATATGTTGATTATACACAGTCAATCAACAGAGTCAAGCGCTCTATTAGGAATAAATTTAGGAACTAGCCCTGCTTGCTTCCTGAACCATGAGTTTCTAACGTTCGTCGCCAGTTGCGTCATACTCTCCACATTATTTGGATTACCCGATCGAGGCTCTAGCACTGCTATTCGACCGCCTAAATCCTTGCCTAATCCGAGCTTTCTCCCTGCTGCTGCATCTCATATTCTTGGATAAATTGGGCGATCGCATTTTTCCCATCTTCTGTTAACTCGCTCGTTTCAGCGAGACTACTCATTCGCTCAACGATCGCGGATGGTTCGAGATAGGGTTCGAGCCAGCTAAGGTCAAGTTTGTAGCCTGTTTTTTGAGTTTCCTTCGACCCATCCTCACTAAAATCTTTTGGCAGCAAATTCTCCAAGAAATTAACTAGCCCTTCGTCATCCTCAATAATCTTTTCAACCCATTGCTTGACTTCATCTTGTCCTGCCCAACTTTGCCAATAGTGTAAATTTTCAGATAGTTTTGGGGATTGCAGTAGGGAGTTTTGTTGTGCAGCATCTCGCAGCCGCTTCAAGGCTATTCCTTCAAGCTGCTTAAGATGTTCTACAGTCTGGAGGTATTCCTCTGCGGGGATAGATTCCTCCGCTCCATACTTACCTTGTTCCTGCCCCAAGGCTGCTACTTCGCGCACAATTATGGATAAGGCATTACCGTTTGATATTGCCTCTTTCAAGGTTTCAAACCGTGCTGGTTCGTCAATCCGACGCAACAATCGTGAGATCAGGCGTTCAATTCTAATGTCATTGCCAAAATCAAACATTCCCTGCGGTTCGTCTTCCGGAGGCAAAAGCTGGTCGCCGACATCAAACAAAGCTTTCACAATTGAAGGAATGCCATCGGTAGGAATTTCTTTTTCAGGGTAATCCTCAAGCCGTTCAAGAAATGCCCGAACTTGCGTCGTGCCATCAGAGCGTTTTTGATGAGCGAGTTCTACAAGATTTTCCCCAAATGCTTTAGCATCTTTTGCCAAGGCAAAAATTGTTTTAATCTCAGCATCCGAGAATTCATCTTGTGTTAAGACTAAACAGAAGTAGTTGGGAAATATATCTAAGCTGCAAATCCGTAATTGTTTGCCCCATATTGACTCATCTTGTGCAGGGGAGTAGGTATTATGCCAAACGGCTTCTAACTTAGGAAAAAGCTGTAAGAGCAGCCGTTTAACTGGTTCTTTATCCTCGTCATCTTCAAACTTAGTCACCCACGAATCGTGAAAATCTTTGATTTCTTCCAATGTCGGGATTAGAGTACCTTCCGCATCCGCATTTCCTGCAAAGAATTGAGGATTTTTGCGGATTATGTCATATATTTTTGGGCGAAAGGCTCGCAGGGACTCAATAGCAATAAAATCAACTGGGTTGACTTCATCTTTCACCGCTGGGTATGTCACGGTTAAGAGGTTGGTCAGACGAGTAATGTCGCGAGGGTTGGTAATAAAGTGGTCTATCCCTTGTAAATAAACATTGCCCCAGCGATTTAGATTGAGTAGTGGCTTTGGTGCGTCAGCCAGTATGCCATTGAGTTTTTCAAAAAGTAGCTTGCGGAGTGAGGTTTTATCTGGGAGAGGTAACTCAAAAGAAGCTTGAACAATCTGATTGAGGTAGATTGCTCCGGGTAGAGGTTGTGTATCTGCGAGGGTTTTGATGACAACTTCTTGATCGAAAACGAGCAAATAGACAACGTTAGTAAAGTTGGGGATTGATTTAATAAGATAAAATAATTGACTGATCTCTTCAGCGGAGAGCCTGTCAATATCGTCAATCGTTACTACGATTCGCGGATGCTGCTTTTCTAGTGTATCTTCGACTTCTGCTTTTAAGTCGGAAGTCTCCTTTTCTTTATCGTCAAATAATTTTACAAGTGCTCTGCTAGCTTGAGCGTAAGGAAGAGGAATTTCAGAAACTGCTTTAGCCAGATTGGTTATTCGACCTAGGAGGCCTTTGGGGACAGCTTTAAATTTGCTCAAAACAGCCTGTAATTGACCAATAAAGCGCCTGGTGATGTCTTCGCCCCCAGAAAATAACCAGGGATTAAAAGGGACAATAATAGGTTGCTCGCTCTCTGGCTTTTGCTCGAGATAGTACGTTAAAAAGTTCAATAGTGTGGATTTTCCAAAACCTGAGGAACCGTAAACTGCTATAACGAACCCTTCAGGAAAGTTCATTTGGCAAATACTGTCTGCAAGATGTTTGGCGAAGGGTGCATATCCTAATCGGTCTTGTTTTGGCTCGATTAAGGCGTTATCTGCGGATGAGTCACTAAAATCTTCCGGCAAGATTTCTGAATCGTTATTTGTTTGAGCCATACAGCCTCTCTCTTTGTTAGTTAAGGTAATCTTGCCGTTCAAGGTTTGCTTTAATTAACACCCCACTGACGTGCAGAGTTTGGGGTGTTGAATTACGTTTTAATGTATGCGATTGCTTATCTTTATAGATGCTCATAGAGTAGCATCAAGGAAGCTCTGTTCTTGTCTACTGTTAGATGGATATTAATGTTAAGCTAGGTTGATAAAAGGCACAGGATTGCCAAAATGAAACACCCGTTTAGACGCGCCTAAGTGGGCGATCGCAGCAAACGAAGGCATTGTGGTGAGCCAGAACACCGGCATCCGTTTTTCTACGATCGCACCTTGAGCCAATCGACTATAGTGGGAGGAAGGTTTCGCTGCACTTTACTGCTGACGTACATCCCGATATGCCCAACGGGGAAGGAGCGCAAGGTGTAGTCTTCGCTAGCAGTGTATGTCTTAAGAGCTAAGGAAGATGCTGGAGGAACGAGATGATCTTGCTCGGCGTAAATGTTCAAAATCGGAATGCGGATGTTTCCCAGATCCACTCGCTTGTTGCCAATCTCGACCTGACCTTGAATCAGTTTGTTTCCCTGATAGAAATCTTTCATGAACTGTCGGTAAGCCTCTCCAGCTTGGTCGGGACTATCAAAAATCCACTTTTCCATCCGGAGAAAATTGATTAGTTTGCTTTCACAATCGATGTTATCCAGAAGGTCAATATACTTCTGAACTCCTAACTGAAAAGGTTTCAGCATCAAGAACTCCAAATTCAGGAAGTCGCCGGGAATGTTCCCCAGAGTATCCACGATTAAATCGATATCTACAGCCTTTGACCCCAGAGTGCATCCACCCCAAACATTGAGGAGTCCCTCATTGATGTGAAAATCGACGGGGGTGACCATAGTAATCAGGTTTTTTACTTTCTCTGGGTAAAGGGAACTGTAGCAGAGGCTGAAGGTTCCCCCTGACAAATACCTAACAGGTTGATTTCTTCTAAGCTGTGGCGATCGCGTACCACATCCACACAGTTGTTGATATAGCCATTAATGTAGTCGTCAAGAGTTAACCAGCGATCGCCGCGACTCGGATAGCCCCAGTCAATCAGGTAAACATCCAAACCAAGCTCGAGCAAATTCGCAACCAGCGATCGCCCCTCCTGTAAATCGACAATGTAGGGACGATTAACCAGGGCGTAAACAATGAGGATGGGAATATTCAGCGAATGCTCAACTTTCGGCGAGAAATGGTACAGCAGTACCCTATCTTCCCGGTAAACCTCTTCCTTGGGAGTCACCCCGACTTGAAGATCTTCCTCCCGCAGGCGGGTGAAAATCTCGACGCCCTTAACCAGTTTTTCGGTTAGCTCTCTCGTTGCCATATTGATATTCTGAATTTATTACGAATTGTCACTCCAGAGCTGGTTTAGTTTCGTTGTAGGAGTAGAGGAACAGACCGAAGAGAATCGAAAACACAAGGTCGATCGCACCCGGAACTAGATAAAGTGGGTGAAGATTGCCGATCGCCGTGTGATAAGCCAGCACGGGGAAAACCGAGGATTGGGCGCAGATTCCAAGTTTCACGATATCCTGGCGGGAAAGGTCGTTACCCACCCACCAATAGCCAATCCCGAAAATGAATATCAACACAATAAACATATGTAAATACTCGGGATTGGTCAGGGGTTTCAGATTAAGCAACTGGCGAATCCATTGGTCGCCAAACAGTAACCCGACAGATTCAACCCAATTTATTACAGCCTTGCCCAAAAATACGTACTTCCACGTCATCGAATTTTTCATAGTTCATACTTCAACCTTTTAGCTGAGGTTCTGCCAAAGCTTTTTTAAGGCTTTTAACATCCTTACGCAGCTCGTAAATGCTGTGGTGAGTCTCGTCTACTTCGCTCCTAGTTGGCAAGCCATACATCTTTAGGAATACTTCCATGAGCTGTTGCTGGGAAAACCTGTAGATCGTGGCTGAGTTCAAAAAATTTCCTCGAAGTTCAAGAGCATCTTTTGCACGGAACCTTTGTAGAAATACTCCGTCAAATACGCTACTCCAAACTTGGAGTAACTGCTGCCAGTTCTGAACCGTTTCGCCCTTTTCTTCAGAATAGGCTAATTCTCGCATCAGCTCCTCATAAGCTTTCAGCCAGACATCAAGTAGCAATATCTGATAGTCAAAGTTTGCCTTAGAAAAGTTGATCCCAGTATCAAAGCTTTTAAGCAGTTTGTTGTTGAACTCACGAGCGTACCCCAAGTTTGGGCTTTGTAGAACGCTACCAAATGTCTTTTCATACATATTCCAGTAGAGGTTGCTGAGTTCAATCAATGCTCCAGCGTAACCCCCTACTGCTCCGGCTCCGCTCTCTAGTGACTGCTGTAGTGATTCTGCCCAAAGCTGAGTCAACTTTTGCAACCCCTTCAGGTAAATCTGCCACAACTCGGCTTGATTTTGAGTAGTCTTGACCGCAGCAGGTGTTGCGGGAGTTGTTGCAGACTTGATGAAATCGAACCAGCTTTCCCACATATTTACGTCTGCTACATGAGATTGATATGAAAGGGACAATATCGACATCTTGCAATACGCTTGGGTTAAGCTCTATCTCCCTGGCGCCCCCCTTAAAAAGGGGGAAGAACTTACTCTTGCGTCCCCCGTATTAAGGGGGATGCTGCAAGGGATCTGCGAGGAATAAATATTTTTAACCCAAGCGTATTGCGACATCTTGTACACTTAAAAATTACTTCTTGCTTCAGGGTAGGGAGTCGGCTCCTTCTACTGGGCAGGCGTCTATTCAGAACGACGCATCCTTACTTTATTATTGTAAGATTAAAGCTAAATTAATAGCCCCGTTCAAGCCTCTATTACAACTAGAACCACACTGCTAACAAACAAATACTCGCGCTGGAAGTGGCATTAGTTGAACGTGACCGCAGTTTTAACAAGTTTTAGATGAGGGATAGCATCGATATACTACTTCTACAGCAGTGCCGTAGATGGCAGATCGATAAGTTAGTTTCCTCATCCATCCATAAAACCCTGAGTATAAAACAGATAAAGCTAATTTGTGATTAGCTACCCTCCCAGAAACGTTCAAATCTACCTAAATATTTGATGAGGCAGCACTTTATACTCACATTTGTTGATGTACGGGCGCTACTGATTTCATCCTAAAATCACTTTTCGTGGTTGAAGCCTTGTGTTGCCAGAAAAGCTAAAGCCATCACACCAGCGATCGCCCCCCACTGGAGAGCGGGATTCTTAGCCAGCCAGTCCGTAACGCTCGGTATGACCATATTGCTATAGTCTCCATCAACTCTGGTATCGTCTGGGACAGGTTCGTAAAGGTTGTTTCGATCCTCTGGGGATTTTGGCTGATTGCTGCGTTGACCCTGGAAGCCGACGAGCAGCAACAAAGAATCTGCCAGTTCGGGTGAGAGCCGCTGTAGCGCAGCTAGAACTCTAGCCGAATCCCCAACAAAGTAGTCACGAGTTGGATCAGCAACGTAGAGGATGGCGTCAGCTACCAACCTGGGGTCGTAGTAGGGCGGTATCCCTGCTGGCTTTACGCCTAGCTTGGTGAGGCCATTGTTCCAGAAGGGTGTATTGATGACCGCTGGTTTCACGCTCGTCACGCTGACAGGTATCTTCTCATCAGAGAAATGGGTTGAAACCCCGTCCTTTTAGGACGGCTTTACAAAAAGACTAAGATAGGATTCACCATATCA
>NZ_JAUBTO010000203.1:0-11074 GCF_036702495.1 Microcoleus sp. C2D2
GGTCTGACCAATTCTTTTTTAAGAACTCTCCGAAAGCCTCTTGACAAAAGACTTACAGCCTTAACTTGTCACCAATGGATAGTGACTGAACTCTCAGATGAAGCAAAGCTTAAGCAGGAGGTAATTCAGAGCCTTTGACCATTTGAAGTATCAGGTGGTTAAGGGAACGATCGCTGAGATTCCCGATCGCACGATGCGGGTGATCAAGGGGTGCAGCGTGGAGATGCTGATTTAGGTTGCAGGAAATGTTACCGCCTCCTGGGGTGGGGATGAAGTTGGAACCTCCAAGGTTGTGTGGGGCGTGTGATGCCCACTCGCCTTGCAACAAGATTGAGTGGCAGTTTCAGCAAACGCAGGGGTGCAAAAAGCATGGGTTACGGTTGCTATCGGAATGTCCCAACTGTGGGGCGAGGTTTAAAATTCCGGCTTTGTGGGTGGATGGGTGGTGTCATCGTTGTTTTATGAGTTTTCTGGAGATGGCTGAGTATCAAAGGCTTATTTAAGCTTAAAAATGTCTTTTCACGTTGGCTTAAACCAGTTTTTCAATCTTTTCAACTTCTTCACTTTTGAGTTTGACTATTTCACGATTGATGTAACCGTTTCTAAAACCCTCAGCCAAAATTTTTTTTATATCTTTTTCTAAAATTCGATCTCTCTCACCATATTTAGAAGCTGTATTTGCTAAATTTACTAATTTTGCCACAGAAATTTCAACCAGATCAATATGCCAAGAGTTTACTGATTCATCAGAGGTATCACCCTTAGTCTCTTCACTTTTAATTCCAATAGTTTGAAGTAATTCCTCATTAAAGAGAAAGTAATCAAAATTAGAAATGTTGGTGCAAGTCGCTACTAAAGCTGCTGCTACTCGCTTTAAGTTGGATTTATCATCGGTAATTCGATATACAGAAAGCTTATTATGTTTTGTTACCATATCGCTTAGACAATCTGCCTGCAACTCACCTGAGTTAAGCCAAGACACATCCTCTGTATACCATCTGTTCTTCCTAATTTTTCTCAAGAGGAATGGCACTAACTGATACTCTCCAATTGTGCTAATACCTGTTCCATATCCTTGCGAAGTTCAGTACATTTTTCCTGCTCGATAGCTAATTTGAGATAACTTATGGCATGAGGATCGTTTAAAGATGATAGCCCTAAGATAGCGCCATCTCGTATGCGAGCTTTTGAACAACTAAGGCTTCGCTCAAGTAACCACAAGCGGAAGCGATAAGATGGAGCGTGGTCTATATTACCCAGCCACCGTAAAGCTTCAGTAGCAACCTCAGCATTAACCCTTTCGTAAATAATTATACCGGTTATTATTTCTATCGCCTCATCAGCATATTCTTTGATAAGACAAATAAGTTTTTTTGAAAACTCAGTCTCCATACCATCCTCAAAATTTTGCTCATCGCTTGCTTTAAACAGGCTGTAAATTTCTTCGGAAAGTTCTTTTGAGTAGTCCTGTTTTATAGTAGAACTTTCTACTCCCTCCGGCCTTAATGCTTTTTTATGTTCAACCCTGATATCTCTAGTTTTAGAAGATACTTGTTGATAAATAGAAGGGCTTTGATTTTTTATTAATTCACACTCTGTTGTAGGTAGCCATGTTTCATTAACTCTAAAATCAAGTTTTGATAAACTTGTCATTGCTGTACAATTCTTGTGCATATTGTGAATCATGGAATATCCCCCTCCTTAACAATTTCTTTCCCTAAGTCAACTAATTCTCGAAATATCTGTGGTAGTTTTTCTTTCGGTAAATCTTCCTGATAGTCAGGTGAGGTGTTAATATCTAATTCTATACAACAGGTAAAACTATCTAGAGATTCCGAATAACTGCTTATATTGGGTGAAAAATTAATTATTTTCCATTTAATAACAGACCATTTAGAGAGACGATTAATTTGGAGATTAGAGATGCCTGAAGTAGAACTTCTTGGTCGATTAATCTGATATAGAAACTCCTGTGCATTTTCAAAATTTTGCGGATTAAACGGAAGATAAGCCAAGAGTTGCTGACGAGCAGACGATTCCTCATCCATAGGAAGTAGTAAAATAGAGCCAAAAGCTAATCTTTGAAGAGGGGGACTCATTTCAAGCCAACGAGTCATCTTATCAGCAAAAAGATTTAACAAATCCACAAACTGCCCAATTGATGGAATTGGTGAATTTGTAGCCTGATTATTGTCAACAGTTAACATCCAGTCAACGCGCGCTGGCTGGACTGTAACACTTAGCCTCCCTCCTTCAAATGATCCGTCTTCTTGTTGTACTCCTGTTCTGGGCTGTGAAGTTATATTTTCAGGAGGTTGTCCAAACAATTCTTCCCACAAGCTATGCTTAGGAAGCTGAGCTGCAGGACTTAGGATAGCCGTCATTCTAAGAGAGTTGGCTATCCACGCTTTTAGCTCAGGACGATTAGCAGCGGTTGGCTCAATCATGTAGTTGCTTGCTTGCTTGGCTGTTTGACAGTTGCATAGACTTTAATGTTCCTTGGTCGCTAACTCTAGTTTAATCTAAATCACTCCTATTCCTTCACCTCCTCCCGCAACCGCCCATGAATCACGTCTAACCAAACCGGCACAGCAAACTTACCCTCAGCCCAAGCTGCTACTACTTTCTCCACGTCAAACTTTACCAGATTGAGCGATCCTTCCTGCGGTTCTTTTACGAAAATAAAACGTTTTGGCTCCTGATCGCTCAAAACCCCCCGATACTCCTCCTTAAGCGTTTTCAACACTTCCCGCGCCACCTCAAACGTAAAACCCATTGACAACCAATAAACCATCGCCCCCAGTTACCCCAAATTTTCCTGAGAGTAGTAAACACTCCGCCCCGTACCCGTTTCCGTAATCACTGGGACAACAACTCCACTCTCACGCCAATACTGCAACTGGCGTAAAGTACACATGGGGTGGGATGTTTTATTTGACAATACAATCTGCTATGCGGATAAAAGGACTTGAACCTTCACTCCTCTCGGAACCAGAACCTAAATCTGGCGCGTCTGCCAATTCCGCCATATCCGCATTTTGACATTCAACTACTATAGCACACAACAGAGCGATCGATCGATCGATTTTAGATTTTAGATTTTAGATTTTAGATTTTGGATAGATAAAATAAAGCGACCCACTGATAAATCCGGGGGTTTTTACCAAGCCTGCTTTCAGTCAATCGATTTTAGATTTTAGATTTTAGATTTTAGATTGAAGAAAGCGACCCACTGATAAATCCGCAGGGTTATGACAAAATTGCTCGATCGCTCAACATCGAGAAACCCGGTCATTTTTGGACACCGGGTTCAATGATGAGTTATAGCCACAGCAATTTTCCGTATTTTTCACTTGTCACTTAACTTTTGGCCGAGCGCTTTCCAGGTTGTTTGGTCCACCATGCCGTTAGCCGTTAAACCCTTATCCTCCTGAAAGCTCTTGACAGCCGTAGCAGTGCGAGCGCCAAAAATGCCGTCGATCGGGCCCGGATCGTAACCCTGTATGTCCAAACGCACCTGTAGCGTCTTCACCTTGGAACCGACAGCCCCTTTATTTAGAACAGTTGGAGGATTCCCCGGAACACCAGTATTGCTCAGAATGGGAGCATTGCTCTGCAAAGTTTCAGGACCTGGCGCCGGATCTGCTGCTAAAGCTGTCCAAGTTTCTTTGTCCACAATGCCGTCTGGCTTCAACCCCTTAGACTCCTGAAAGGCACTCACAGCCGATGTGGTGCGAGCTCCATAGGTACCGTCGATCGTCCCCACCTTGAAACTGTGCACCTGCAAGCGCTGCTGTATGGCGGCAACTTCTGGCCCGTCAGCTCCCGCCGAGATAGTTTTTTCCTTTTTCACTGGCGCCTGCTCGCCCGCGTAAAAAGGCTTGTTAAACATATCTCCTTGGGAATTTCCCTGGGGCGATGCTGACGCACCCGGATCTGCGGGATTCGTAAAGTCTCTGCGGTTCTCTTCCTGCACAAAGGGTTTGGACTCGAAAGCAGCAGTTGCCTTTCGGGTCAACGCAGGAACGAGCAGAGCGATCAAGCTGAAAATCGTAACAGTAGTCACACGCATAAATTTCATCCTGTGAGTGAGGTTTGACAAGGTTTCCCTCTTTTCAAGTTTCTAAATCTTATTGTATTACCCGGACTGCTTTCTGAGATATATAGCAGAAGAAAGAAGGAAGTTCGGCAACGGATTCGCTCGACGGATGTAACGGATGTAACGGATGTCAGAAAGAAGGAAGTTCGGCAACGGATTCGCTCGACGGATGTAACGGATGTAACGGATATCAGGAAGAAGCAAGTTCGGCAACGGATTCGCTCGACGGATGTAACGGATGTAACAGATGTCAGGAAGAAGGAAGAAGGAAGAAGGAAGAAAGCCGTTCGACTTAGCTGAGCGGGTAACAAGAAGTCCGAGGGAAGGGGTAATAGACCGAATTGGTTTGGGCCATTAAAAACGTCCTCAGCGTCGGGCGCGGTTGCTATGTCTACCCCGGCCTTTAGAAGTTGGGTAATGGGGACAGCCTCAGTCAGGAGTTGGGAGTTGGAAGTTACGAGTTGGAAGTAGGGTAGGTACGCAGTCATTAGTGTCAACTTAACGTTAAACGTACTACGGATCTGCTGTCTGACGATTAAGGCTGGATCCCCCCTAGCCCCCCTTAATAAGGGGGGGACAGGAATCTTCTCAAAGTCCCCCGACTATCAGGGGGATTTAGGGGGATCTAGACTGGGTTAACAGCGAGATTTCTCACGGGTTTGGGTCTTAAGTTCACACCAATAGTACGCAGTATGTCTCAGAAACGCGGTTTTTTCGGAGATATTTCCTTACCAAAGCCAATATTATCGTAGAAACCGGGTTTCTTAGCCTCAGTCCTATGGTACAAAACCTGCTGTCATTCACAAATCTTTACGGGCGGGTTTTGTACAAAGTCGATCGATCAGAGGCGAAGTTTTTTCCTTCAACCGGCCCGTAAAAAGCAAAACTCGCCTCTTATCGATTTGCGTGCTCTGCCAATAAAGCCTTTGCTCTTGGCTTGTAAATCAGATAAAACAGCGCTTCTATGTAGCGGAGCATATCTTCGCGGTTTTCCTTGGACGAGTAGTTCCAGAAACCGTAAGTCCGGGCCAGCGTCAGCAGCTTGGTAGTGTGAATTTTCCAGGTATACGTGCTGTAAACTCGGTCAATCCCTCGCACTGAAATTTCATCCCAACTCTTGGGATTGTCTTCGCATTTCGCTAAAAAATCTAGAAGTTTTTGGGCGGTTTCCGCGTGGTTTGTCGGGTTGATATAAAACCCATTTACCCCATCTTGAATGATTTCCAGCGGGCCGCCAAACTGCGTTCCGAAAGTCGGAATGCCGGTAATCATTGCTTCGAGAATTGTCAATCCGAAAGCTTCAAATAATGCTGGCTGAACAAATATACCTTGGGCGTCGGCGATTACCCGGTAGATTTCGCCGGACAGGCTTTTGGAAAGCCTCACTCCCAGCCAGCGAATTTTACCGTGAAGGTTGTATTGGTCGATAATTGCGTAGAGCTTTTTAATTTCTTCTGCTTCTTCGTAGTCGTCGGTTTCTTCGACCAGCAGCTTGCCAGCTACTAGGATTAAGTTGCATTTTTCTTGCAGTTCCTGGCTTTTTCCAAACAATTCTGCTAAGCCTGTCAGGTTTTTAATGCGATCGAGCCGGGCGATCGAAAACAAAGGGCGCTTTTGCGGGTCGTCGAGTTTTCCAAAGACTTGTTCCGGGTCTTCTAGAGTAAACAGCAGTTCGTTGAGCCGATCGCGATCGGCTTGCACCCGGTCTTTTATCCGCGTGTAGGGAAAGTATACACTTTCGTTGACTCCCGGCGGCACTACATTGAATTTAGGGCTGAACAGTTCAATCCCGTTCACAACGCGGTACAAATCCGGCATGGTAAAACAATTGTAAGATTCGTACTGACCTATACTATCGGGTTGGCCGACAATCTCTTGATAGGTGCTGGTGACAATACAATTAGCTGCATTCATAGCAATTATATCGGCAGTAAATTGCAGCGAAAAATGGTATTTTTTCTCTGATTCTTGCCAGTAGAGATTGCTTAACAAATATTTAGATTTTTCCAGCGCATGGGCAATATTGCACTGAGTAGTTTTGAGTTTGCGAGACAGCAAAAACGCTACCAAGTTGCCGTCCGAATAGTTGCCGACAATTAAATCTGGCTTGCCCTGAAACTCAGCCAGCAATTCTTTTTCTGCATCGATCGCATAAGTTTCCAAATAAGGCCAAATCTCGAATCTCGAAATCCAATTTTGAGTCAGTTTGGGATTGAACTCCCGGAAGGGAACCCGCAAAATCCAAGCATTTTCTGTATCCTGAACTTTTTCCAAACGTTCGTTGCAGCGGGTGCCGTCGCTGTTAGGAATTAACCTGGTGAGAATAATTACTTTAGGTTTTACGCCTAAACTATCGAGACCGGCAAGATGAATGTCTTCTTGCAGTTGTTTCTCTAAACTATTCGCTTGATCGAGGACATAAACTACCTGACCTCCCGTATCCGGTCGCCCCAAAACTCCTTCTTGGCCGAACCAGCCGTGAGGAGAAACTAGGACGATGTTGAAAATCATCGGGATGCGAGAAATAAATCGTTCTAGGGTTTGCGGATCGGGGGAATCAATTAATTCGTCAAGAAATCCTAGGGTTTCATGCACGCGGGCTGCGGTATTTCCCCAACCTGCCTCCAAACCCATCATTTGCAGAACTAATCGAAATCTTTCGTAGGGTTCTTGTTCAGAAAGTTCGCTGACAAAGGTGAGGGCTTTTTTGACTTTTTCTGAAATTTGTTCGGGGGATTTTATGCGATCGTTAATTAGTAATTGTACGCCGTTGTAGCGGTGAATGCCCAAGAAATTAAATAGAGTTTCCTGCGATTCTCTGGGGTTTTGAAACAGTTTGCTGGACAGGTATCGGTTGAGGAATTGCACTCCTTTTCCGATGTTTTTGGGGTCGCGAATTATGGGGGAATAGTCGTAAAACGGGCCGAAATCTATTTCGAGGATGTCGCCTTCTTGGGGGTGAAAGTGGTTGACGAAGCGATCGCGCGCGTCGAGCAATTCTTGCACTGTCATCTGCTGGATCCTCAAGTCGTTTCCAAGTCGCACTATTTCTATACCAGCAATTTTTGGCCGCAGCAGGATGCAAAGGCTGTCATCTTCGAGAATAATTTCCTGAACGTAGTAAATCAGTTTGCTCAAATGAGAAGATTGATGGAACTGTTCGGGCTTTTCGTATTTGGTGCAGTAGGCGGCAAAAGCGTTAACTATATCGTTTCTTAGCAAATATTTGTTGCCCAAAACCCGCAAATCGCTGGCAAACTGACGCAAGTCGGTTTTTTCGTCGCTGGCGATAACAGCCTGAAAGAGTTCAGACATACATACTCCGTTATTTATGATTTTTGATTTTCGCTGTGAAAAAGGGCGATACTTTGTGAGTATCGCCCTTTTTTTTAGGTTGCTACTTTTTTTTACGTCATTTTAAAGTCTGCAATGTGAACTTGCTATCCCTCAAATGACATAAAATTCTCCGTATTTGTGGCGAATGTAGCGGACAAAAGGATCGATCGTTAAAGGTGAACCGGTAACGCGATCGATCAATTCGACGGCGGTGTATTTGCGGCCGTGCTGGTAGATGTTTTGTTTTAGCCACTGGTGGAGTACAGTAAAATTGCCCCGTTCTATTTGTACGGGAATTTCAGGATTGATTTTTACTGCTGTTTCGTAGAATTGAGCGCCCATCAAGTTGCCGAGGGTGTAACCTTGGAACATTCCGCCGATCGTACCAACATACCAGTGAACATCTTGCATGGCGCCTTCGCTGTCGTTGGCGGGAACAACGCCGAGGTCGGTTTGATAGCGTTCGTTCCAGGCTTCGGGGAGGTCTCGCACTGCTAGTTTTCCCTCTAGCATTGCCAATTCTAGGTCAAAGCGGATGGCGACGTGGAGGTTGTAGGTTACTTCGTCGGCGTCGGTGCGAATGAGCGATCGCGAGACTTTGTTAATTGCCCGGTAAAATGCGTCAGTGGATACCTGTCCCAACTGTCGCAAAAATACGCCTTGGAGTTGTGGGTAGAAACATTCCCAAAAACCGCGGCTGCGCCCGACCATATTTTCCCAAAGTCGCGACTGACTTTCGTGCAGCCCGGAGGAGACGCCGCCTGCCAGAAGCGTGCCTTCAAATTCCGGCGAATTTCCGAGTTCGTAGAGGGCGTGCCCGGCTTCGTGGATGCTGCTGAAGAGTGCTTGATCCAGGTGGTCTTCGTAGACGCGGGTGGTGATACGCACGTCGTCTATCGAGAAGTTGGTCATGAATGGGTGCAGGGTGGTGTCTTGGCGTCCCCGCTGGAAGTCGTACCCCATGCGTTCTACGATGGTGCGGGTGAATTCTAGTTGCCGGGATTCGGGGAAGTCTTGGTGCAAGCAGGAGTCATCGGCGGGAGGTTGGGAGGTGATGGCTTCGACTATCGGCACTAATTCTTGACGCAGTTTGGCGAAAAGCGGGCGCAGCAGGGATACTTTCATGCCGTAGTCGCTACGATCGATCAAAGGATCGGCGATGTGTTCGTATCCGGGGAAAAAGTCGGCGTACTGCCTGCTTAATTCTAGGGTTTTTTCGAGATAGGGCTCGACGGCTGCGAAGTTGTTGGCTGCTTTGGCTGTTGCCCAAACTTCGTAGCAGTCGGCTTGGTGGCGGCAGAGTGCGGACATGAAGGCTGCGGGGACTCTGGCGGCGTGTTCGTAGTCTCTGCGGGCGATGCGAATCAGACTGGCTGGGATGGAGTCGTAGGGGAGGGTTTGTTCGTAGAAACGCAAGTCTTCTAGGAGTTCGCCAATTTTGGGGTCGGTAAATTTTTCATGGGATATTTGTTTGAGGGTGGCCAACTGGCGAGCTCTGGCACTGGCACCTTTGGCGGGCATATAGGTTGCTTGATCCCAGTGCAGTAGCGACGAGGCTGATTCGATGTCGTTAACTTCTCTGAGGTGGGCTGCAAGTTGAGCAAATTTTGCTTGAGTTTTGTCTAGGGTTTGCATGATTGGGTTTATGGTGATGTTGTGCCTACAAATGTTGCAGTGCGGCATAGGTATCCATCAATCATTGCTACCCTGAGATCAAGCTAAAAACCGCACTTCTTCTCGTATTGTACGCAATTTTGAGTCATTTTTGTACAGTTTTCGGTATTTTTTCGGATTTAGTTCGATCGCTTTGGACAAGTTTTCAATGGCTTTTGCTATGCTGGCGGCCACAACTTCCTGGTTGTTTGTGAGCTCGCCTGCTTCTTTTTCTAGGACGTAAAGGCAAGCTTTTTGATAGTAGAGGTTTGGATCGTCGGGTTTGAGTGCGATGATTTTATCGTAGGAGGCGATGGCTTCGGTAAATCGTTTAATTTTTTTGAGGGCGACGGCGCGGTTGTACCAGGCTTCGGTGTTTTCTGGCTGCAATTCTAGGGTTTTGTCCCAAGAGGCGACTGCTTCTTCAAAGCGTTCTAAGTTGGCTAAGGCTAAGCCGCGGTTGTACCAAGTTTCGCTGTTCTCTGGCTTGAGTGCGAGGGCTTTGTCCCAGGATGCGATCGCTGCTTCAAATTGTCCCATTTGTGCCAGCGCTGTGCCGCGTTTGTTCCAGGCTTCGGCGGACTTCGGCCACAGTTCCAGGGTTTTGTCGAAAGAGGCGACGGCTTCCGCGTAGAGTTTTTCATCCGTTAGGGCTAACCCACGGTTGTACCAGGCTTGATGCAAGTCTGGTTTGAGTTCGATCGCTTTGTCGTAAGATGCGATCGCCGCTGTATTTTCGTTGCATTTTCTGAGGGTAAATGCTTTGTTGTACCAAGCTTCGCAGTAGTCTGGTTTGAATTCGATCGCTTTGTCGTAAGATGCGATCGCTTCTGATAATTTTTCTAAGCTGACGAGGGTGTTGCCGCGGTTCGTCCAAGCTTCGTGGTAGTCTGGCTTCAAATTTATCGCCTTTTCGTAGGAGGCGATCGCTTCTGAGAGTCTGTTGAGCTTCCGCAAAACGTTTGCCCTATTATACCACGCTTCTGGATTATTTGGTTTGATTTTTAGCGATTTGTTGTAGGCTGCGATCGCTTCTTCTAGCTGTCCCACTTTTCTGAGGGCTACGCCTTGGTTGTACCACGCTTCATAAAATTCTGGTTCTAGTTCGATCGCTTTTTCCCAAGATTCGATCGCTGCTGACAAGCGTCCCATTGCTTCTAGGGCGTTGCCCCGATCGTACAAGGTTTGAGCTTTTTGGGTGTTCACTGCTACGGATTCTTCCCCAAAGTCGATCGGCTTTTCTATGCTGGCTAATTTTTGCAAGGGGTCTCACCTCTTTATTTTCTGTCTAATTGATACTTTTCTTTTTTTTTTTGATAATTTTTACCTTTGAGTGCTTTGGATTGCTACTCTTTGGTTATTTATCGCAATTTTACTGTATTTTCGGATCTTTTTCAAGATAACCCTCGATCGGGTATTGGCAGGTATAGATTAATACTATTTTTTTTAGATGACTGCGTATAAGAGACAAAAGGGCAATCGCACTGAGGTGTGAGAAACCTCACCCCATATCTAACAGGACTTACACCTCAACCCTATTTGTAGTGCATTGCGGCTGTTACTACTACCGGTAGTGTAAAAATTTAAAATTTGCCTAAGTGCTGATAGAATTTTCACCTAGGGGCGATCGCTGGCTTAGCAAATTGCAGAGCTTTTCAGCAATTTGAGCTTGTGTATCTAGTGACAATTCACCCAACTCACGCTGAACAACCACTGTAGAAACTGTTACAAGTTGATGCAGCCTGATAGTAGATGGCACACGCAGTCCCGAAGCAGCAAAGTCGGGATGAGAAGCTTCTAATACGATATCTGTTTCCAGTAGATTTGTTGGCAAGCGACTTGTAATATAAGCAAGAATAACATGGCGCCGTGCTCCCAAAGGGTGAGTCAAACAAGCTGCTGGACGCAGTGTAAGGATTCAGGTCTTTGATTGAGGAACAAGAGAAGGCATGAAAAAGCCACAAGAATGGGCAGATATAGCATCAC
>NZ_JAUBTO010000204.1:0-10716 GCF_036702495.1 Microcoleus sp. C2D2
ATTAGTAATTTAAATGAAAGTGGATTAACATCTCTAAGTAAAAACATACACAATATCTCTCTGTACAACTCAATAGTGTTATTGTAGCATAATGTTTGTTTGTGTAATTAATTTTGCTTAACTACTTATCTAATTGAGTGCCGCACATTTTACAAAATCTAGCATTAGCATCGTGTACAGACCAACCGCAACCTTTACAAACAGCTTCTCCGTGATTAGCACTTTTAACTAATTGTTTAATCAAATCCCCCAATTGCCAAGGAATCAGAGCAATTCCCGTCAAAATCATCAAAATAGTCAGAAAACGACCGGATTCCGAAATCGGAGTAACATCGCCAAATCCCACCGTCGTCATCGTGACAACCGAGAAATAAACAGCATCCAAAAAAGTTCCAAAACTTTCGGGATTTTCCGGATGTTCGACTTGATAAATCAAACCAGAATAAACAAAAATTATTGCCAGCAAAGTAAACAAAATCCGAGCAAAAATTACCCCATCTTCGCTGCTGATGCGGAAAATAGAAATTTTTAATTCCAGAAAACGGATGAGTCGGAGTATTCTAAACCAGCGAAAAATGCGGATAAAACTGACGTTGACAAATCCCAGTAAAAATGGTAATATTGCCAGCAAATCAATGATTGAAAAAAAACTAAAAATAAATTTAACTCGATTTTCAGCACACCACAGCCGCAATAAATACTCAACTGCAAAAACGATTAAAAGGACGGTATCGAGAGTTTGCAAATAAATTCTAACAGGTTCCGAAAGCGGGTAAGTTTCGGCGATGAAGCTGGCGGAAGATAAAAGAATGAGTCCGGTAATAGTTAAATTGACGGTTCTGCCAATTGGGGTTTCGATGTCTTCGAGATAAAATCCAATTTGCGATCGGGTTAACATAGATGAGATAATTAATACCATTTATGAGGTAAGGGAATTATCGCATATGAGTATCGAATTAACTAAGGGTGAAAGGTTCAATCTTTCTAAAGAAACTCCTAATTTCAGTAAAATTGCGATCGCCCTGGGTTGGCAAGTCAGCCAGACAGCGCAAAACTGCGACATTGACGCATCTGTTTTTATGTTAGCGGCAGACGGTCGCATTCCTGATGAAAAGTATTTTGTATTTTACAACAATCTGACATCGCCGGACGGTTCGGTGCGGCATTCGGGAGACAGCAGGAATGGAGAAATTGAGGGAGATGATGAGACGGTTTATCTGGATTTGAGTAAAATCAATTCTGCTATTCAGGAAATTGTGTTTGTTGTGACTATTCACGAGGGACAGGAAAAGAATCAAACTTTTAGTCAAGTTACAAATGCTTTTATCAGGCTGTACAATCGAGAAACTGTTAGCGAATTGGTTCGGTACAATTTAAATCAGATATTTTCCCAAGAGACGGCTTTAGAATTTGGACGCTTGTATAAGAAGAATGGCGAATGGAGATTTCAGGTGGTAGGACAGGGATATAATGCTGGGTTGCAAAGTTTTGTAGATAAGTATTATGTTGAGAATGCGGTTGATAAAAGCTCGAAGGCTGCTGAGAATGCTGATGATGCTGAGGTTGTGAGGCGGTTTAGCGATCGGGTGGACAAGCTATTGCGGGAAGAGGCGATCGGGGAGACACCGATTCCCGTATCTAGCGAAGCGGTAGAACAGCCGGCGGCTACTCCTGTAAATGCGGAAACGGTAGAATCTGAGGAAGAGAAAAAAATAGATGATTCGGCAGGAGAAAATCTGGAACCAGCGATCGCTGCTGAGGAATTTTTGCAACGGTATAATCAGAAAGAACGAAATTTTACTGGAGTTAATCTATCAGGAGTAAATCTGAGCCGAATAGCCCTGAGTCTAATCAACCTGAGTAGCGCTAATTTAAGCGGTGCAGAACTCTCTGAAGCAAACTTATACGGTGCTAACCTGAGTGAGGCAAATTTATCTCATGCAAACCTTCACAAAGCCAATCTCAGCTCAGCCAACTTAAAGAAAGCAAAATTCATAAAGGCAAATCTAAGTGAAGTAAATCTGCAAGGCTCAAACCTAAGTGAAGCTAATCTGAGTGGGGTAAATCTCAGTAGTGTTCATGTGTCGTCAACAAACTTCAGCAGGGCAAACCTTAGTAAAGCAAACTTAACTGGGTTGAATTTGAGGAACTCACAATTGATGAAGGCTGATTTAAGTAATGCAAACCTAAGTAATACTAACCTATTAAAGGCAAACCTTGAAGGGGCAGACCTTGAAGGAGCAAAACTTCAACAAGCGCTTTACAACGCAGAGACTATCTTCCCCAGAGGCTTTGACCCTGTTAAAGCAGGTGCTTGCTTAATCGCTCCTAATGTTTCACTGAAAGAAGCAAACCTAGCTCGTCGTAACTTGAGCGGAGTTAACTTGAGTGAAGCTAACTTGAGTGGTGCAAATCTAACTAAGGCTAATTTGCAGGGTGCAAAACTCCTGCAAGCTAATTTGAATAAAACCAACTTAAGCGAAGCAAATTTGAGTAGTGCCAACTTAACGGCGGCAAACCTGATAGGAGCCAACCTGATGCAGGCAAATTTAGCATCTACTAACCTAACTGCCGCAGACTTGAGTGGAGCGAATCTGAAAAATACAGAAACAAGTGGGGCAAATTTTAGTGGTGCTAATCTGAGCAAAGTTAATCTGGTTAGTGGAACTCTTCAATGTAATGTCAGCGGAGCAATATTAACTGAAGGAAATCTCTGTGGGGCTAACCTTCGTTATGGTAATTTTACTGGAGCCAACTTAACTTCGGCAGACTTGCGCGGGGCAAATTTGCAGAATACAAACCTAGAAAAAGCCAACCTAAAGGGAGCGAACCTAAGTGGGGCGGTAAATCTGGAAACGGCAAAACTCGCAGGCGCAATTATGCCAGATGGCACAATTCACGAATGAATTAATGTTTGTAGTAACGAATAGAGTCCATAGAAATGGAAGGATTAGGGCGTGTTTTATTGACCCGGAGATCCCCCCTAGCCCCCCTTAAAAAAGGGGGGAACCGGAAGCACTCAAAGTCCCCCTTCTTAAGGGGGATTTAGGGGGATCGAGACTTCGATACAAGTGACATTTATTATGGGTTTCAGTCTTAAGTTGACACCAAGGGTGGGGTGTGCATCGCCCTACAAATATAGTATGATGAGTGTGAAATATCAAATATATAGATTTTCCATGAATGAATCGGAAACGGAAATAATAGAATCTACCCTCAGATGGATCACCGAGTTTGTCGAGTTACCGCATCCCATTTTCAGCGATTTACCGATTTGTCCCTTCACTAAAAAGGCACGCTTGGCTAATCAAATTTTATTCAAAATCGAGCGGTTTTCAGCGCTGACTGAGTTCGATGGAGATTCGACCATAATTAAATCGATTCATGAATTTTACAATTCCGACTTTGAAATAATGGTAGTAATTAATCCCGAAAAAACAGCAATTACTGCGCCGCAAACTAAAGAATTGATAGACAAACTGAATAATCAGATTTCAGAGTTGGGGTTGCTGGCTTTTCACGCTCATCCTGAAGAAGATTTTAATATTGACGGGCTTCATACTAGGAGGATGCCGTATCCGGGCTTCACCGTGCAAGTAAATTCTAAGCTGAAGCCAGCTTCCGATGCTTTAGAGAAAACTGAATATTACAAAAATTGGACTGCCGAACAACTAAAATATTTCGGGATTCCCAGAAATTGACGATCGCCCGCCCTCCCTTCCCCCTTCCCCCTCTCTTCCTTCGCGCTCTTTGCGTCTTCGCGGTTCAATCCTCCTCATCCGCAGTTCCCCGCGCATCTCCCAGCCATTACAATAAACTCAGCAAAAAATCTTTACACATAAGAAGTCATGCAGCTCAAGTCAACAACCCGCCATATTCGCATATACACCGCCATCCTCGAAGACAACGAACTCGTCCCCAGCAACGACCTTTTGACCCTCGACATTGACCCAGATAACGAACTTAACTGGAACGATGAGTCAATCAAACAGGTATATGCCAAATTCGACCAACTCGTAGACGCATACGAGGGCGAAGACTTGACCGAGTACAACCTCCGCCGTATCGGTTCGGAGTTGGAACACTTGGTACGATCGCTCCTCCAAAAAGGCCAAATCAGCTACAATCTCAACGGCCGCGCTGTCAACTACAGCATGGGATTGCCTCAAGTTGATTCCAAAGTTCACCTGTAAGGGCGATCGGCATTTATGTCAACTTAAGATTGAAACCGATAATAAATGTCGCTTGTAGCTGAGTTTCGATCGCCCCTGATTCAGGCCCCCTACTCCCCCGCGTCCGGGGAAGTAGGGGTCGGATCGGAGGGTTCTCTTTCCTCTCCCGCCTTAAGGGGGATTGAGGGGGATTGAGGGGGATTGAGGGGGATCTAGACTTCGATACAAAGGAAAAGTCCAGATGGGGAGAATTGGGAAAATCTGCTTTTATTCTTCTTCCTGCTTGTTTCTAACTCCTGACTCCGAACTCCCTGACTCCTGACATCCGGCTTCTTCAGGCTTGACGACTTCCATCGGACTCCTCCCCCGCATCCCCAGCATCATCAACCGCACCCTTAGTAGAATTGCGATCGCGCTCCAAAAACTGTTTAACTGCAAGTTGGCGGTTAGCCATAAACTGACCCCAAGCGCCCGGAAACACCCCATCCAAGGTTTGCACCAGCGCCCAAACCTCAAGATTCATCAGTTTGTAATAAAAACTGTGAGAATTTTGAACGCTAGTGAGTATTTCGTCTATTTCAGGTGCAGGCAGCAGCTTCGCATCGGGCAAATTCTCGGGAAAGGCGCTTGACTCATGTAGGGGCATGGTTAAAAACTCAACAGCTTGCAGAGGCCGGTCAGTCGATTGTAGATTGTAGATTGTAGATTGTAGACTTTAGATAGACTCCACAGATGAATCTGGGGGCTTGTATCCGTCTTTGGATAAGGTTAAATTTAACTTTACTTGCCAAACTCGGGAACGAGGCACGGAACACTCTTGGGGAGAAAACCGAGAATTGATATTTATTTATACCTGTCGGCTCAGGTGATTTCTACCTAGCTACATCATACCATTATAGTTAGTCTAAAATCTCAATTCGCTTGAGTGCCGCGATTTCTTCGGAAAGGGCCACTATCAGGAATATGCTGAAAACAGCGTGATTTCAAGCCGATGACTTCGGGGTCGCGCGAGCCTCTAACTCTGAAAGTTCCTAGCAAGATTCATCGGCGGGTCAACCAAATGGTAGACTATTTGTGTCCGTAGAAGACTTTAAAACCTACCCCTGGACTGGGGGAAAGTCACGCCTAAAACCTTGTCAGGAGATCTCACTACGCACACAACAGTGCAAACGTAGTGAGCCTAGGAACCTGAAAAATCAGGATATTAGGACTGCGAAGTCTTAAGAATCCCCGTCTGTTGAGAAAGCGGGGGTGTCAAATAATCGCCACGTATCAACCCGTCCAGGTTCAAGCGCTAAAATAGTTCAGATCAGCACTGGGCCCAAAGGCGTCAGCAACCCTTATGCAAAACTCTGTGGCAAAACACTACTTATGGGCTTTAGGTGAAGGGATCAAAGGGTGTAAGCCAGGCGATCTGATCGCTGGTCGCTACTTGGTCAAGCGCGATCGACTTCTTGTCGATACTCAACCCGAACAGTTGCCGGAAATGCCCGAAGAGATTCCGAGTGTTGTCACTCCTTATCTGAGACTATTTGCCTATCAGTTGCACGTACCTCAAGTATACGGGCTGATATCGTCCCAGAGGAGCAAGCTCTCGGGAGATATCTGGCTGCTGGAAAACGGGCCGATTTTGAAGGTGACAGAATCTTTAATGCCGGAATTGGGGGACTCCTGGAAAGGAGCCGCAGCGATGCGCCAGCTCAATTGGCTATGGCAAATTTCCCAGTTGTGGCAGCCGTTTATCTCTCAGGGCGTGGCTTCCACGCTGCTGACTCCGGAACTGCAGCGCGTGGAAGGGCAATTGGTGCGGTTTCTGGAATTCCAGCCCGATCGCAAACCGCCTAATTTGTCGCAGTTGGGCAAATTGTGGCAGCAGTGGCTCGAAGATGCTCACCCAGCTATCGCCAATTTTTTGAGGCAACTTTGCCAGCAAATGGTTGCCGGTCAAGTGCGCAACGGCGAACAACTGATGGGCCAGTTGGATAAAGCTCTGGCAAAGTGCGGCCGATTTTACGATCGTCATGTTGAGATTGCCACGGGTACCGATGTGGGCAGAGCGCGGGCTCACAACGAAGATGCTTGCTATCCGCCCAGCGGTACGGTGTTCTCCGGAAACCCCGGATCGTCGGCTTGCGCGATCGTCTGCGACGGTATCGGCGGACAAGACGGCGGCGAAATCGCTTCGGCCGAAGCGATAGCTGTGCTGCGGGACAAGTTGGACCAAATGCCCCTGCATCCGGCTAATTGGGACCCGCTGAGCCTGACTTCCAAGCTGGAACGCGCGGCTTGTGCTGCTAACGACAAGATAGCCGGTCGCAACGACAGCGAACACCGCCAAGGCCGCCAGCGGATGGGAACTACGCTAGTTATGGCTTTAGCCCACATTCACGAACTCTACGTCGCCCACGTCGGAGACAGTCGGGCTTACTGGATTACCCGCACTGGCTGCTATCAAGTTACTCTCGACGACGATGTAGCTTCCCGCGAGGTGCGTTTGGGCTACTCGCTCTACCGGGATGCTTTGGAACAAGTGGCCGCCGGCGCTCTGATTCAAGCTTTGGGCATTACTTCGTCCAACACTCTGCACCCGACTGTGCAACGTTTGCCGGTGGATGAGGACTGCGTTTTGCTGCTGTGCTCCGACGGTTTGAGCGATAAAGACCGGGTTGAGGAATGTTGGGAAGCCGAGATTTTGCCCATTCTTGATGGCAGTATTGGTGTGGCCTCCGCGCGCGATCGACTGATTGAGATTGCTAACACTAGAAACGGTCACGATAACGTCACTGTTGCTTTAATTCACTGTCAGGCACATTTGAGGGAGGAAGGCAATACTTTAACAGAATTGTTTGTCGCACCTTTAGATACGCCTCCGGAACCAATTATCGACACCGACGATTTGCCAACGGATTTGACGCCCACAACCCTTGGCGGTGATGATTCTCAAGGGAAAACGCAATTGTTACAGCCGGAAAAAAGCAAAAGTTCATTTTCGCTGCTGCTGAAAATTGTATTTTTGTTAGGTTTGGGGGGTGTATTTTCTTATTTTTTCATTCCTCCGGTGGGTCGGGCGATCGATACTGCCGGGGAGTCGCTTTTCGGGAAACGCGGTTTAATTAATGCTGGAAAGACGCCGCAGAAAATAGTTGAATCTGTACCTCCTCCGGTCAAATCTTTAGAAACAGGCTCGTTTATAGAGATTAAAAGTTCTGCAGGTGGGGAATTGGGAAAAGAGGGCGAGAGCTTGGATTTGCGAGTCGCAATCGGTGAGTTGACTGTCAAAGGAACAGTCCCTGCCGGCAGCGTTTTGCAGGTCACAAACAAACAGCTTACGCCTCAAGGCAATTGGTTGGAATTGAAAGTTTGTTCGATTCCTGAAATTGTGCCGTCGAACTCTCCGAAACCCGAGTCAAATAAAGATTTTTCTAAAGTTTCAAAACCCGCACTGAATCCATCTCCTGCTGTGGCAACTTCCACTCCCTCGCCTTCCCCGGAAGTTAAGCCAACTGTTGAAGTAGAAATCGCCAAGCTGCAAGCAGGGGAAATCGGATGGATTCAAGAACAAGCTGCCGTTTCTAAAGTAGTGTCTAACCTAGTCTTAAACCCAACTAAACAGGGGAAATGCGTTGCTTCTGACTCAAATCCCAATGCTAATTAAACTGTTAATGCTAGCTCCGACCGAGGTAATTTGAGTAAGTTTAGGAAAATGGAAGATGCAGCTTGCTAAAAATAGAATAGTTTCAGGCAGACACAGACCTCAAATAAAATTTGAGGACGCTCAAGCCGAAGATTCATCAACTTCTTGATTCGAGATCAAACTATGACGAAAATTACAGACTATTTCCAGAGAGTTTATGCAGTAAATCTCCCTTAGAGGAAAGACCGACGGCAACTCATAGTCAAGGAATTACAGGAAGCAGCAATGCCCCTCACGCCCCAAAAGGTTGAGATATTTCCCGCAATCGGGCCCGACGAAGCTGGAGGTTTCCCCAGCATTGGGGCAAGGGGATGCTTTTCCATTCATGTAGCTATCCTCAAGCAGGCAAAACACAAGAGGTTGAGCAATATTTTGATTGTAGAAGACGACCTAGAAATTTCAGCAAAGTTTAGAATAGACCAAGCTGTTATCGTCGAACAACTCTGTCAGCCTGATTGGAATTTCGTCTACTTCGGACACCTCGCAAAGGTTAAAGAAAATTCTCCTGTCGCCCTCGTACCCTTTTCTGAGGGGGTGATGACCGCTCATTTTTACGCTGTAAATGGCAGGATTTTCGATCGCCTCCTGCGGTTTCTGGAAGAACTGCAACACCGACCTCCGGGACATCCCGACGGCGGCCCGATGCACCTCGACGCAGCTTATTCTACTTTCCGAGATCGAAATCCCGATGTTGTCACCTTGATTGCTTCTCCAAACCTGGGGTGGCAAAGGAGTTCCCGTAGTGACATCTCTCCTAATCCCTGGTTGGACAGTGTACCTGGGTTGAGTCCATTGGCAGGTGCAGCAATAACCAGCAAAACAAGGCTGAAGCGTTGGTTTTGTAGTTAATTGAATGCGAGTTTAAAATCCTTCGCTTATATCAAATCTGTTAGCACAATCGCCCGGAAAATAATTAATACCAAATCCGGGTTTATTACTCCCTTTATGAAGGAGGCGGTTGAAACCTTTTGACCTCAAACTATACACATAAAGTCTGCCGGAGTTGACGCGATAGGACGCAGGTTCGGACAGACAAGCGAGATGAGGGGATATTTAAGCCGGATTTGGTATCAGCCTATTTGATATGATGCCTGATTGCTAACCTAATTTCTTAGATACCTCTGCAAGTTTAGTCACCATTTGTGATACGGCTTTGTCAACTGCCGCGCTCAAAAGTGTATCCTCATTACTGCTGCCGGAATTGCTACTGATTCCCCTGACGGAAATATTAGAATCGCTTTGATCGGCTTCTCCTACTGCTTTGGCGGTGGCAAGAATATCTCCTGAAGCTGTACCGATTAACCGCACGTCTATTTGAACGGTAGCTTTGGTTTTTTGCGAACCTGCGCCAATTCCCATGAAACTGCCGCCGCCTGATTGTTTGTCAATATTAAACTTGGTAATGGTGCCGATGAGCACGGCGTCAACTCCTAACTCCTTGCCAATTTCTGCTGCGGTGCCGGCATCCATGGTACCGCTGCGATTTTGCTGTTTGAGCAGTTGTTCGAGTTTGCTGCGATCGACTACTGTATAAGTGCCATTGTTTACGAGTTCGTTGATTAGCAGTTCGCTGATGCCTTTGGCGGCGCCGACTCCCCTGTAGGAAGTGTAATAGCTGTTGGTGGTGCCGTAGTCGAAATCCATGACGACTAGGCGCTTTTTGGCAGTAGCTTGGGCGAGTTGGGTTGCGGGTTGGGTGGTGGCTGGCGTGGCGGTCGCGTTGACTGAAACGCCCGCTAGCATTAGGGTAGCGAGGGAAATGCTGGTTAAGCGAGATATGGTGGTTGTTTTCATAAACCTTTCCTCACAGTTGTTTTGTTCCGATTCTAGGATACTTTACGGAACAGCCCGATGTCAGGGTTGGGGTGAGGATGTTGGAATTGGCGGGTTTTAGTGTTTTTGACTTTCAACAGGCGGAATTTTTGTTAATTAACCGCTCTTGACGCAGAGAACTCAGAGAAAGAGAGGAAGAGTTTATTGACACTCCCCGGCCTTAAGGCACGGGGATTCTTAAGACATTTCAGTCTTAATATCCCTATCGCTAGGGTTCCCAGGCTGACTACTCTGGGCACTACCGGTGCGTAGTCATATCTCCTCAAAAATGTTTTGGGCGTAGACTTTCCCCCAGTCCGGGGGTAGGTTTTTACATCTTGTCTGATTTGGTTATTCTACCATATTCATTTGTTAAGATGGATTTGTTATTTTACTTAACAATGGAAAAAAGCCGTCCTACAAGGACAGGGTTTTCAACCCAATTTTCTGATAAAGGTTTCAATCGTTAATAGGGATTTAGGAATTTTCTTGCCCCCAAATCTAATATCTCTGTACTGTATCTAACGCTAGCAAAAACCGCACAGCCATCCAAAATTCCTCCTAGGCCCCAGCTTCCATAAAACCCATCAACCAATTAGCCATCGTCGCCCTGCGAGTCTGTCTCGGCCCGAATTCCCCAATTTTATAGCCCTTAAACCCCAATTTTTCCTTCAGCAACTGCTTGTTTTCTGGAGGGGTCGATCGAGTCAATTTCACCGTCGCCGGCCTAGAATCTATAAAATCCGGCGGTTCCGGGTACTCTTGGCGCCACTCGGGTGCAACACCTGCACTGTTCCACTTGCCAGTCTCCGCATCCCAGCGGTAGCCCAGATACTGCCAAACTAATCGGTTCACAGCAGCATCGTCGATTTCTTCGTTGAGGATAGCCCAAATAGTTTCGTTATTCAGCGGTGGTAATTCAGACATGAGCGCGATCGAATCGGAAACAAAAAAAGTTTAACTTAGGATCGCGAATTAAATAACTTACAATTTTAATTGTTATTGTGGGATGGGCGTCCCGCCCGTCCAAAAAGGACG
>NZ_JAUBTO010000205.1:0-10651 GCF_036702495.1 Microcoleus sp. C2D2
GGTAGGCACAGATATTTTTCCTACACTGAATGTATGATAATCCTTAGTCATTAAAGCCAGAACTGCGGAATGTGGGTTCGATCGCCCGATCGCCGGAAACAGAGCTTTGAGTTCAGCCTGTGTGCGTGCGTGAACTACTAACAATGTTTCTATTTGGCGCGATCGAAGTATGCTGAAGTAGTTCAGCGGCAGCAAGGCCTCGCCGCCGAATTTAGTTGAGGCATTCTGAGCAACAATTACAATTGGCATAACTTGTTTTGAAGCCAACTGGATTTATGTACTCTTAGATTAAATTTGTTCTTTGGCTGTTAACTAAGACGGATTAGTTATTCCAACTTTTTCCAAGCACTGAGCTAAAGTTTCTGCGCTGCCACCGTGGCTAAATTTGGCCGTGATTTTTTTCCGGGATTCCTGACTGAGCCTCAAAGCAAGTTCTGGATTTTGAAGTACCTGTGCGATCGCGTCTGCTAATTGCTCGGGGGCTTCAGGTTCTACAAGTAGCCCATCAATCCCGTCATCTACAAGCTCCTTTACTCCTCCTGACCCTGTAACTACTACAGGCATCTCCATTGCCATCGCTTCCATGATGGCGACACCTAGAGGTTCGTGCCAACTGGCAAGGACAAATACCTGTGCTTTTTCTAGGCACTCATTGACGGTCTCTTCTGGCACCGCACCGAGAAGCCTAACACAACTTTTCAAGCCAAGCTGTTCGATCAGCTTTTCTAACTCCTGGCGGTACCCACTGCCACCCTGTTCGTCTTCTCCAGCAATTTGCAGCTCAACATTAAATCCTCGTTTTCTGAGTATATCTATCGCAGCAATCAAATCCGCATGACCTTTACATCTGTTGAGACGTCCGCAACTAAAAATCTGGAAAGCATCACTTCCATCCCATGCCGAGTATGGTGTTTTTCTGTGGAAACGCGAGAGGTCAACCCCCATAGGAGCTATTTCAACCTTTTGAGGAAGATGACCCGCAAGGCATTTGTTCACTTCGTTATAAAGCTTTTTAGTAATGACTATTGCAAAAGCAGAAAAGTGCCATTTCTGTTCTTGGTTAGGGCCGTAGTCAGTTAGGGGGCCATGCAGCATCAGGCTATAGGATACTTTTGAGAGTAATGAGGCGAACATAGCTATACTGGCGGCATTGGCACAGGAATGAACGTGGATGTGCGACCAACCTTTTGTTCTTGCTAACCCTGCTAGCTTGCCAGCAACAAAAACCAATGCCAATAGCGAAACCTTTTGAGATAAGGATGTATCTCTCGCTTTAGCAATAACTGTGAGGCACTGCCACCATGCAGCGGGACCTGCTTTGAGAACCTCTACGAATGAGTTAATAAAATCTTTAGCAGCAAAGGGAAATAGATAAACAGTATTTTTTTTAGCTTCTTCTGCCCATACGTGAGAAACGATCGCTTTGGGAGGCAGTTGAGTTGATACTAAATCTGTTTCAATTCCAAGTTCTGCAAGAACTTGTCGCTCGCGCCAGAAAAAAATGTGTGTTTGTCCTGGAAATTGTGGAATAAAGTATCCAATTTTTGCCTTCATTTCCTACCTGCTTTCTAAATTTTCACTCAAGGATATTTATCTACTGTGCCGATGCACGAACACCTTTCTCACCGAGCATTTTTCCGTAAATCTCGACGATTTTTCTAGCCTTGTTCTCCCATTCAAACTCTTTGGCTCTTTCGATCGCCTTAGCTGACATACTTTCCCGCAACTTATCATCTTCCACCAACATCTTAATTTTACTTGTCAACTCCTGGGTGAGATACTCTCTAGAAATCGGCTCGATCTTAAAACCAGTTTCTTCATTCACGTATTCACCAATACCCCCGTTATTGGCAACTATGCAGGGGAGCCCGCAAGCCATAGCTTCCATTACCACTGCACCGCCAAACTCTCGGATCGAAGGAAAACAAAAAATATCTGCTTTCCTGTAAAAATCCAGAGTTTCTTTTTGATTTACCCATCCGGCAAAGCTGACTACTTCGCCTAAACTAAGATCCTTCACTAGGTTTTCCAAGTTGTTTCTTTCTGAGCCGTCTCCTACTATGCTTAAGCGGATTTTACTTTGAATTTCCTGGTCTAATTTGCCAATAGACTCAATGATAATATCGGCGCATTTGTAAGGAACTAATCGACCCACAAAAAGCAGCTCGATCTTGCTAACATCTTTATTAACAATATTTGTCTGATAAAAAAAGTCCTCGGAAATGCCATTTTCGTAGAACAAATCAATTCTTTGGTCAGGGATTGCAAACAAATCTTTTAGCATATTTAAAGTATATGTTGAACCTGCTAAGATTTTGTCTGCTTTCTTGTAAGTTTCTACATAACCTGGAATTAATGCTCGCCCAACTGCTCTCAAAAAGTTTAATTGAGCAAATTCTTGTCTGGCCGTTTCTTGAAACCCCGGTGGAAAGGGAAGGCCCCCATTCACCGGCCCTAAAATAAAAGGAGTCTGCTGACACACAGTGATTACCTTAAACGGATAACGCGGTATCATAGGGGTAATTGCATGAACTATGTCATAATCTCCCTTGAGGATTTGTGCTTGAAATTTTTGATATACTTGCTGATTAAATTCTGCATAAATAGGGTAGCTCAAGGCATTATAAAGAGGCCAATTTACTCGCCCATTTGCCGTAATCTTGGCTACTATTTTATAATACTGTTTGTTAAACTTTCCTTCTTCTATGTAGAAAATTTTTTCGTATTCGGGGTATTTTTCAAGAGCTGGTTTATTTCTAATATGGGTAACGAGGGTTGCATCAACTAAATTGTTGATTTTTTTAAAAAAATTGTAGCCCACCAAAGGTACAGATGCCCACTCAGGATTGCACTGCTCTACAATTAGTAAAACTTTTAATTTTTTATTACTCATTTCTTGGCTACTCCGGGGTGGAATTTCTGGGACGTTAGCTGTAATTCTAGCTTGCTGAATTAATAGAGTTAGTTGTTTTGTATTCGATTAGCTTGCTTTGCTGCCCCAGTAATCGGCGCTGGTGAAACTGGATTTGACCTTGTATGTGGGGAAATTTGGCTAATATGCAAGACAAAGCGTAGATGGCAGCGTCTTTAGTTGTGATATCCCGATGCTTTACATAATAGTTATATATGCGATAGGTTGCTAAGGGGTAGGCACTCAATAGTAACAGGCTCCAGCCTTGTGTCGGCAATGCCATTCCCAAGGCTAGCGCTGGTAAGACTAATCCCCACAGCCAGGCGCTTTGGGTTTCTTTGACCCAATGGCGCTCCGGTTCGCTTCCGTGCATCCAGGAACCCTCGGCGTAGGCGTGACCCGCTCTTTGAGCGCGTTTCCACCACTGAGCGAAACTGGTCATTTGCGCGTCGTGCAGGGTCATTTCTGCATCTAAGCGGAGGATTTTCCAACCTTTTTGGCGCAACCGCACGCACATTTCTGGTTCTTCGCCGGCTATTAGTGCAGGATTGAAACCCTCGACTTGCTGAAATGCCCTTGTCCGGATCGTGAAATCGCCACCGCAGGCTTTGGCTTCGCCGACCGGGGTATCCCACTCGATGTCGCACAATTGGTTGTAGATGCTGGCTGCGGGGTATCGTTCGCGCCTGCGACCGCACACTGCTGCTACGTCGGGTTTGGCGGCGAGTTCGCTCTGGGCGCGCTCGATCCATCCGTCAACGATTTCGCAGTCGCCGTCTACAAATTGGACAAATTCGATGTCTGGAACTAATTGCAGCAAGCGGGCAAAGCCTTCATTTCTGGCGCGTGCTGCGGTAAACGGTATAGATAAGTCGAGTTCAACTGTATGGGCTCCGATCGACCGGGCTAACTCTAGGCTACCGTCTGTTGAGCCAGAATCGACATAGACGACCCAGGCAACTTGCCCGATCGCCTGCATTAAGCACTGGCGAAGCCGTGAGCCTTCATTGCGTCCGATCGCCACTAATCCAATTTGTTTCAAGTCTTACCTCTTAAATTCGACTACTGAGCTGTTATTTTAATATTTTAGTGACACTCAAGGTAAGTTCACAATATTTTTATATTGTAACTTCTATTGAGCTGCGGTTTTTGGTGTTAAACTGCCTCTAGCTTATGCTCTATTAAGCCACACCAATCATTTTGAGTGGAGCTTGGTCAAAAATGCTGAATTTAAGTTCTTTGTTCACAATTTACTGTAGCGATCGGGCAATCAGCCATATATATTTTTCACTCTGCGAACAGTGGAATTACCCTGACTCTCAAGTCCGCATGGTTGTTCCGAATTGCGCTCCGTCATCTCGCAGACCGAATCTTGTCGAAGCTGTACCCAGATACCTCAAATGGCTGTATTACGGCAGCGCTGACAGGTCTAGAGATGTTACAGAAAAGCGTTTCCTCAGAGATATCAAGGATTTTGATGCAATTTAGGCGTTGCTGAATACAGGTATGAATTCAAGATTTTCCAAGTGCTATAAGCCAAGTAGGGTGAGTTTTGTAACATCAAGCGAAAAGTTGATTCATACCGTGAATCAGCAACGCCGCAATTTATTTGTGGCCTAACACTTCCATCGAAACCTTTAGGAAAGTGAAGCAGCAGAGCAAACCGATTTTTTGGGAGCGCATCAACTGCTATACAAAGCCGGCAAAATTTATTATTGATGATGCTTCTAGCCGCTTGGGAATAGCTCCCCAACACAAAATTACTGCTGATATAATTCAGCAAGAGGAGGAAGAAATTAGTTTGGCTGATTTCATTTTTTGTCCGAGCCCCGAGGTAAAAAAATCTTTTATGGGAGCGGGAGTTCCCGAACATAAACTGATCCTTACCAGTTACGGGTGGTCTCCCAAGCGCTTCCCGCATTTTTCGATCGACAAGCCAGTATCAGACACGATTACTGTTATCTTTGTGGGCAGCGTTTGCGTCAGAAAAGGAACTCCTAGGCTGTTGCGGGCTTGGGAAAAAGCGGCAATTAAAGGCAGACTACTGCTTTGCGGAAGTATGGAGCCAGCAATTGCTGAAACTTGCAGCAGAATTTTAGCACGCTCAGATGTAATTCATAGGGATTACACCAGCGATATTGCCCTTGCTTATCGCGAAGCTGACTTTTTTGCCTTTCCCAGTCTCGAAGAAGGTAGTCCGCTGGTTACTTATGAAGCGATGGCTAACGGTTTGCCAGTTCTAACGTCCCCTATGGGAGCGGGCGGCGTTGTCCGAGATGGCAAAGATGGCATAATTGTTTCGCCGTATGATGAAGAAGCGCTAGTGACGGGCTTGCAACAGCTAGCTGGTTGTGCCGAGTTGCGGCTTCGGATGAGTGACTCTGCCCGCGAGCGGGCACAGGAATTTACGTGGGAAAAAGTTGCACGGCGGCGCGCTGATTTGGTACTCGAAAGATTGAAACCAGCTTGAAAAGTGAGGGAAAAAACTTGAGGTTTTGGAGGCTCCTACGACTCAAAGCTGCGGGCTTTTGTTGAATTTTCAATGCAAAATCCTCGCCCTATTTGTTAAAATTTGGTTGTGCCAAAGCCGATCGCGCTGCAGTTAGAGTTGATGTGTTGCGGTAGAAATCCTACACTCGCAACTTTATTAGCTAGGGTTCCATTTCGGGGTCGAAGCTCCAGTCGCGACTGTTAATTAAATCGGCCCCGGGTAGAGTTTGAGTTTGGGCTGGCAATTTTTTCACTCTCGTCGAATACCCGGGCGTGAGGCCAGGCGGGGACGCCGCCCACAGAGCGCGCTCGGCGACATCTTTGGTGAGCACGGCATCGGCGGCGGCTATCGCCACTAATCCAATTTGTTTCAAGTCTTACCTCTTAAATTCGACTACTGAGCAGTTCCTTTTATATTTTAATAAAAGTAGAGCTAATTTCCTAATTTTTCTGCGACTTCTAGAAATTATTTTTCAGACTCCCTGGGTTTTTTTTTCGATTATTTTTGCCGGTATTCCTACTGCGGTTGCACCTGGTGGCACGTCACAAAGCACCACAGCATTGGCACCAATCAAAGCATGATCGCCGATCGTTACGGAGCGAATAATTTTCGCTCCTGCACCAATATCGACGTGACCGCCGATTTTGACATCAGCAACAATTGTCACCTGTTGAAGAATCAGACAGTTAGGGCCAATGGAAGCACTTGGGTGAATGACAATGCCATTAGGATGAGGCAGCAGCAGTCCTCCTTGTATTTGGCAGTTTAAAGGGATGTCTGTTGCAGTTACAACGGTCCAGAATCGATACTGAATGATGTTCCAACGGCATAAAAAATAGCCTAAAATCCCACCCTGCTGCCGCCACTTTTGATAGTTGCGGATAGATTTGAGCAGTTGGCGACTAGGCTCCCACCACTTGCCAGCTTGTTCGCGGCTCCAGTCTGCTTCTGTAGCAGAAACCATTGGCTTAGTGATTGACTCAACCATTATTTGTGCAATTTTTTGATGATGTAGACAATTGTGCCTATTTGTCCAGTTTACCTTAAGATGACTCTCTAACCTCTGTATGGAGATTGCTTGAATCTACACACAGTTAACTTGCTTGAGAAAACAGAGAAAGTTCACCCTAATATCTCTGTTTGTTTTAATTGAATTTTCAATCTAAAATTATAGCGTTATTGGTTAAAAGTTGGTTGTGGCCAAGCCGCCGATCGCGCCGCAGTTCAAGTTGGTCTATTGCCGTAGAAGTGCGACACTCGCAACTGTACGAGCTGGGGTTCGATTGCGGCGTCGAAGCCGCCCTCGCGACTGTTAATTAAATCGGCCCAGGGCAGGCTTTGAGTTTGGGCTTGCAATTTTTTCACTAAGTCTTCGACGCGGCCGATGGGTCTGGCGGGGACGCCGGCAACTATATCGCCCTCGGCGACATCTTTGGTGACGACTGCACCGGCGCCGACGATCGCATTTGAGCTGATGGTGACGTTAGGGAGGACGATCGCCCCGTAGCCGATAAATACGTTGTCGCCGATATCTATCTTGCCTACGGAATCTAGTTTAACGTTGTAAGCTCGGTTGAGCATGGCGATCGAGCCGTCGTGGCCGATCGGGGTACAGGAGGAGAAGTGGACGTTGTTGCCGATGCGGACCTAGGCGGGATCTGTAAAGACGGTGCTCGGCAGGATGCTGCAATTAGAGCCGATCGCGTACAAGTTGCCGTGGCGGCGGAGAAATTCGGTGTATTCTTCGGAAGTGGGGTTGCAGAATTTGGTGTAGAGGCCGGGGAACTTGCCGCATGGCATCGCCAGGTGGCGGAGGATTTTTTGCACTGTTGATTTAAGCATTTTCGTGGTTATTTAGTAGATGCCAGAATCTTGGCGGGGATGCCCACTGCTGTTTTGCCTGCCGGAACATCTGATAAAACAACAGCATTGGCGCCGATATTTACATCGTTTCCCAGGTTGACCTTGCCGAGGATTTTTGCCCCGGCGCCGACGTTGACCCGATCGCCCAATTGAGGCGATTCTAGCGGTTTGTCCAAATAGCGGTTTCCCAAGGTTACACCTTGGCGGATAATGCAGTCGTCGCCGATCGTACAGTTTCCGTGGATGATAATAGCGCTCTGATGTTCAATCACCACCCGGCGGCCGAGCTTCACGCTGTACGGCAAGTCTATCCCGTAAGTATTGCGGATTTTGCGGTAGAGCGAGCGATAAAGAATGCTAAAAGGAGCCCGCAGTAGCTTGGGTTCAACTTTCATTCTCCAGACACCGAAGCGTTGAACTGCTACGGCACGAAATCCCGGTTTTGTCCAATCCCGACCATGAGCAATCCAGTCTTCTTGAATTTGCTGCCACAGTCCCAGGGTGGGGGTTTCTACTTGATTTTCACTGGTGATTAAGTTTTGCTCAGTTACCATAAGCTCTAATTCACACTATTTGTTGTTTGCTCTCTTGCTCGCTCCCCACGATATTAACTGGTTTATCAGCTTTTTGAGGAAGGATATACCGGGTTTTATCGATCGAGAATACTAATTTACGGGCTGGCTCATAAAATATTTTGCTTACCTAGGTTAGCCTGATTTATTTGGCTTTGAGGGATTTACCAACTCCCTTTAAAAGTTTTTGGATTTTTCAATCTTACCCCCCTTAAAAAATACACTATTCAATACAAAATCCCTGAGGAATTTTGGTGGATCGCCATCGGGTTTGCCTTGAAGTACGCGGCGCACCCTCCAGGCTGCAAAACCCGAAGCCCAGGATACATCAGTTAATGCTGTGTAAACCAAGCCGTAGTTTTTGATAAAGTACCTACGCCGGGAATCAAACCAATAGGTCGGCAGCCGCTTGGGGGGCTTTTTAGGGTCAGTGACGCCTGAGCTTTGGCCGACTAGGTGGACAACGCGACTTTCAGGTACATACCAGCAACTCCAGCCAGCTTTGTTAGCTTGCAGGCAAAAGTCCATTTCTTCGCAGTACATGAAATAAGCTTCATCCATCAAGCCAATCTTTTCAAATACTTCGCGACGAACGATCATGCTGGCTCCAGCTACCCAATCAGTTTGGCAGATTTCTTGGGAAAGGGGAGGCGCTGCGGCCCAGTTTTTCAATAACTTCGACACAGGGCCAAGACGCCAGCCGAAATCGAACTCGCTGGCTAGGGTGTGAAACCGAAACGCTGACTCCTGGGGAGTACCGTCGGGATCTTCCAAGCGGCTGCCGGCGATGCCGGCGTCGGGATGAGTGTCCATGAAATCGACGAGGGCTTTGAGGGCGCCGGGGCGAACTATGGTGTCGGGGTTGAGCAGCAGGAAGTAAGGGGGGGGATTGGTGGATTGCAAGACGGGACGGATGAGGGCGTTGTTGCCGAAGGCAAAGCCGCCGTTGCGGTCTAGGGGAACGAAGGATGCCCATTCACTCCAGCCTTCTTTTGCGATCGCGGCTGGTATTTGTTCGGTGGAACCGTCGCCTGAAGCATTGTCGGCAACTGCAACCCGCATACCGGGCAGCGATTGCACTTCGCTAACTAGAGAGCGCAAGCAGTCAATTGTCAAACTAGAGGTTCGGTAGTTAACAATGACTACGAGTAACGAGTAGGGCTGACTAGACCCACTTGCATTCGACATAAGGGTAATACTCTTTATTGACTTTTTTTGCTCAGCTTGCGGTTTTTGACAAGTCTCGGGCGATCGCTATTTTTAGCTCCGCCTCCTACTTTAGCAGCAGTAAAGGGACGTGCAGTAGATTTTGCAGTTTCGCATCAAAATTTTCGGCACGGACTCGAATACCCTGCCACCAACCGAACCCTGAACAAGATACAAAAACTAAAATTGAAAGTTGCACTCCCCAAAGCCACGAGCTAAATTCAAACTTTGGATGACTGCAACATCTTCAATAAAAGCTGCCACCGCGAACGGTGCATTTCTTGGTGCGTCATGCTGTGAGCCTGCTGGAGAGATGCCTTGCCCATACTTTGAAGCTGAGGCAAGTTTTGCCCCGACCATTCGATCAAATCTGCTAAGGCTACAGGGTCGTTAGAATTAACAATTACACCAGTTTTATGGTTTTGGATACAGTCGCGCAGTCCGTCTGTGTTACTTGCGAGTACGGGTACTGCTTGGGAATAAGCATCGTAAACAATCCGGGGCTGCTCATCTGAAAGACTGGGAACTACAATAGCGTGATATTCTTGCAGCAGCCGAAAGAATTCTTTACCGTAAGCAACCGTTCCCAAAATTTGGATTTTAACCGATTTTTGCAGTTGATTGCTAAGTGTTTTGCATTCGCTTAACAATGTGCCATCGCCGAGTATATCGAGATTGACAGCAATGTTTTTCTTGTCCAAAATTTTCATGGCTTCTAGGAGGACTAACACGCCTTTACTGGACTCCACTCTGCCAACAAATAGAAGTTTGAGTTTTTGGGTTGATGGGGATAACTTTTTGTGCCATATTTCCTCTGCATCGGCTTCAGAAATGATATTTTCTTCATCTATCCAGGAAGCGTGGATGACGTGACCTCGTTCTTGTCGCTTTGTCAGTAAACTCTGCTGGTATTCCGATTGTGTGAAGATTGTCAGGTTAGCATTATTTACGCACCAGCGGTTCACTATTTCCGATAGGTAAGCGATGATTCTGTCTTTGATTTTTCTGGTTGTGCCTGGTTCCAGACGCCACGGTGCGGACTCGACTACGAGTACGTAGAATTTTCCCTGAATCAGGGCTATTGGTGTCACTAACCACCCCATAGGAATCGGCCAGCCTGCTACGCAACTGTGTACAATATCTGCTTTGCCGATCGCACCCCAAAGTTTAGCAACTGTAGCAGGCAGCGTCAATATTGCCTCGGGGTAGCTCTTTGGGGAAGGAAGGTCGATGAATTCAACGTTAGAAAAGGATGGTTCGCGGGTGACGACAATTGCATTTCCTGGGGATGTTTCTTGTTGGCAGGGACTTGCTAAGGTGAAGTTTTTAAGATACCTGAAGTGTTCGGTTAGGTCTTTGGCCCACAGCGGATCGAGATACCTGTCACCTTTTTCATCGCAGGTGGAGCTGACGTTAATGACCATCAAATAACGCTTAGTAATAGGTTCTAGAAACTCTAAATTTTGTGTTTTCCCTTGTTTTTCGGAGTTGTTTGAATTAACTTGCATACGTGACACCTTATTTATTGATTGTAATTGCTCAACCCCCTTGACAAGAAGACGAGATAGACATTAGATCAAGGAATGGAAAAACTCCCCGACTTAAAGC
>NZ_JAUBTO010000206.1:0-10557 GCF_036702495.1 Microcoleus sp. C2D2
GTAGAAGCAGTGGGGATTTATGACAACTTCTTTGAACTAGGAGGACACTCTCTACTGGCAACGCAACTAGTTTCACGCATCCGCAACATTTTCAAAGTGGAACTACCATTGCGTGAATTGTTTGCCACAGCAACACTAGGTGAATTGGCACTCTTCATTGAGCAGTTACAGCAACAGAATTTACAACTATCTGCACCACCCATTGTACCAAGAGCCAAGAATACAGACTTACCACTATCATTTGCTCAGCAGCGTTTGTGGTTTTTAGACCAGTTACAGCCTCTCAGCCCCTTTTACAACATACCTGTAGCTTTGCGTCTAGTTGGAACTCTTAATGTTGCAGCGCTAGAACAAAGCCTACAAAAAATTATTCATCGCCACGAAGCGTTACGCACCAACTTCGTCACTGTTGATGGACAACCAACTCAAGTTATCCAAACACAAGGGAATTGGAAAGTATCAATTGTTGACTTCAAGTATTTATCCACAACTGAACAAGAAATTGCAACACAGCAATTAGCACAACAACAAGCTATTCAACCTTTTAACCTGGCAACTGAACCATTAATTAGGGCGACATTAATCGTACTCTCCAAGACAGAACACGCCTTATTAGTGTGTATGCACCACATTGTCTTTGATGGCTGGTCAGTGGGTGTGTTTGTTGAAGAACTAGCAGCGCTGTACAATGCTTACTCTCAAGGTCAACCGTCACCGTTAGCACCACTGCCGATTCAGTACGCAGATTTCGCAATTTGGCAGCGAAACTGGTTGCAAGGAGATGTTTTACAAAGCCAACTGAGTTACTGGCAACAACAACTGGCAAACGCACCAGCTTTATTGTCCCTACCCACAGACCGACCCAGACCATCTGTGCAGACTTTTGCCGGAGCATATCAACAGTTTGCACTACCAACTGAGTTAACCGATAGATTGGTAAAACTCAGTCAGAAGCAAAATTGTACCCTCTTTATGACGCTGTTGGCCGCTTATAATACGCTGCTTTACCGCTATACAGGTGCGGTAGATATTTTGGTGGGGTCTCCTATTGCTAACCGCGATCGCTCTGAAATAGAAGGGTTAATCGGGTTTTTTGTCAATACCCTAGTTATGCGTTCTAACTTGGCAGGCAATCCCAGTTTTAGCGAATTATTGAGTCGTGTTCAAGAAGTAGCGTTGTCCGCGTATGCTCATCAGAACTTGCCTTTTGAAATACTGGTAGAAGCATTGCAGCCAGAACGAGACCTCAGCCATACACCACTGTTTCAGGTGATGTTTGCCCTCCAAAATGCGTCCACATCTGAGGTAGAGTTGGCTGGGTTGACTGTCACTCCATTGATAACAGAAGGCGCAACGGCAAAGTTTGATTTAAGTTTATTAATGCAGAACACGACCACTGGGCTAGTGGGTTTTTGGGAGTACAACACTGACTTGTTTGATGCTAGTACCATTGAGCGAATGACTGGTCATTTTCTGACATTACTTGAGGGTATTATTGCTAACCCAGAGGAAAGAATTTCTCAATTGCCTCTATTGACAGCAATTGAGCAACAGCAGTTACTTGTTGAGTGGAACAATACTCAAGCAGACTATCCCCAAAATAAATGTATCCATCAGCTTTTTGAGGAGCAGGTTGAGCTTGCTCCTGATGCTGTAGCTGTAGTTTTTGAAGATCGGCAACTGACTTACCACCAATTAAATTGTCGTGCTAACCAATTAGCTCATTACTTGCGCTCATTAGGTGTAACACTGGATGTGCTAGTGGGTCTTTGTGTAGAACGTTCTTTAGATATGGTGGTTGGACTGTTAGGGGTTCTCAAAGCAGGTGGTGCATATCTGCCACTTGACCCAGAGTATCCAATTGAACGCTTGAGTTTCATGTTAGAAGATGCTCAAGTTTCGGTGCTACTAACTCAACAGCATCTAATTGAGAGGTTGCCTAAACATCAAGCCAAACTTGTCTGTTTAGATGAAACCTGGCCGCAAATTGCCCAAAATAATCAAGAGAACCCCAGCAGTGGAGTAAAAGCCTTTCATTTAGCTAATTTGATATACACCTCTGGCTCAACAGGTAGACCTAAAGGTGTCATGGTTGAGCATAAGGGACTTTGCAACTTAGCTCAAGCCCAGATTCAAACTTTTGGCTTGACTTCGGATAGTCGCGTTCTCCAGTTTGCTTCCTTCAGTTTTGATGCTTCTATCTGGGAAATCATAATGGCTTTTGGCTCAGGTGGAACGCTTTATTTGGGAACAAAAAACTCTCTATTGCCAGGAAAGCCGTTAATTGAGCAACTAAAAAATTATGGCATTACCCATATCACCCTACCACCGTCGGCATTAGCAGTTATGGCTGGGTCTGAACTGCCGACACTGCAAACAATTATTGTCGCTGGAGAAGCTTGTTCTGCTGAATTAATTAAGCAATGGTCTGTTGGCAGAAACTTCTTCAATGCTTACGGGCCGACGGAAGCTACTGTCTGTGCCACGATTGCCAAATGCACTAATGATGAGAAAGTAAATATTGGTAAGGCGATCGCCAATACACAGGTTTACCTTTTAGATGGAAATTTACAGCCTGTACCTGTGGGTGTATCAGGAGAATTACATATTGGTGGTGTGGGGTTAGCAAGAGGCTACTTCAACCGTCCAGAACTGACTAGGGAAAAATTTATCAACAACCCGTTTGGTTCTGGTCGCCTCTATAAAACTGGGGATTTAGCACGTTATTTATCAGACGGTAATATTGAATACTTAGGACGCATTGATCATCAAGTAAAAATTCGGGGTTTCCGCATCGAGTTGGGAGAAATCGAAGCATTACTCAGCCTACATGATGATGTGCAGCTATGTTGTATTATTGTTCGCGAAGACACTCCAAGTAACGAGCGTCTAGTCGCCTACGTAGTGCCACAAAAAGATGTAACACTCACAACAGACGAACTGCGTCAGTTTCTTACCGATAAACTGCCTGGGTTCATGGTGCCAGCCGCTTTTGTGATATTAGAATCCTTACCCCTAACACCCAACGGCAAAGTAGACCGTCGCGCTTTGCCTGCTCCAGATTTACAACAGGAACTATCAGATTATGTAATACCAAATACAGAAGTAGAAAAAATCATTGCTGACATTTGGCAAAAAGCATTGGCAATAGAAAAAGTGGGAATTTACAATAATTTCTTCGAGCTAGGAGGCAATTCTTTACTACTTGTAAAAATTAATCAGCAATTACAAAAAGAACTTGGTTTAGATGTGTCAATAGTGGATATGTTTAATTACCAAACTATATCTAGTTTGAGCCAATACTTAAATATTAAGTTTTATCAAAAAAACACAACAATTAAACAAAACACTTCTCGCACTCTATGTCATAATAATAATGAAGTTAAAGCTTTAAAAAACAAGCAACTCCAATCCAGGCAACAATATCGCTCTCAAAAAAAAGGTAAAAAATGAAATGACAATAGATATAGATTCAGTGCATAACAATAATGAATTTAACGGTTCTGAAATAGCAATTATTGCTGTGGCTGGTAAATTTCCAGGTACAAAAGATATTGAATCGTTTTGGCAGAATTTACGAGATGGTGTAGAATCTATCACATGGCTAACGGATGAAGAGTTGATAAAGTCTGGTGTTTCTCTAGATTTACTGAATAATCCTAATTATGTAAAATCTAGTGCTGTTCTATCAGATATTGAATTGTTTGATGCAAATTTCTTTGGTTATAGCGCCAAAGAAGCTGAACTAATAGATCCACAACAACGCCTATTTTTAGAATTGGCTTGGGAAGCTACAGAAAAAGCTGGTTATGACCCACAAACCTACAGTGGTTTAATAGGGGTTTATGGTGGTGTAGGTATGAGTAGGTATTTGCTCAACAATCTAATTCCTCATCATCAATTATCAGAAACAATTGACCCTCTGCAATTAGCAATCTCCAATGATAAAGATTTTTTACCGACACGAGTTGCATATAAGCTTAACTTGACTGGGCCAGCAGTAAATGTGCAAACAGCCTGTTCAACTTCTTTGGTTGCTGTTCATGTAGCTTGTCAAGGTCTCTTAAATGGTGAATGTGACGTGGCTTTAGCTGGTGGAGTTACTCTGGGCATTCCTCAAAAAATAGGCTATTTGCATCAAGAGGGAATGATTCTTTCTCCTGATGGACACTGCCGTACTTTTGATGCTAAAGCACAAGGAACGATCGCTGGTAGCGGTGCTGGGATTGTGGTATTAAAAAGATTAAAGGATGCGATCGCAGACCGCGACCACATCCATGCCATTATTAAAGGTTCAGCAATTAATAATGATGGTGCGATGAAAGTGGGCTTCACTGCTCCGAGTGTTAGCGGTCAAGCAGCAGTGATTGGCGAAGCTCAAGCTATAGCTGGTGTAGATGCCGAAACAATTTCCTATATTGAAGCTCATGGTACTGCTACACCTTTAGGTGATCCCATTGAAATTGCAGCTTTAACTCAAGCTTTTAGTCAAAGTACAGATAAAAAAGGTTTCTGCGCTATTGGTTCGTTAAAAACCAACTTAGGACATTTGGATACAGCAGCAGGTGTGGCAGGTTTGATTAAAACTGTATTAGCACTGCAAAATAAAATGCTGCCTCCTAGTTTGCACTTCGAGACACCTAATCCCAAAATTGATTTTGCCAACAGTCCTTTTTATGTCAATACAACGCTAAAGGAATGGATAACAAATAATACCCCTCGCCGTGCTGGAGTTAGTTCTTTTGGTATCGGAGGTACTAATGCTCATGTCATTTTAGAAGAAGCACCTGTTTTTGGGCAGGGAGCAGAGAGCAGGGATCAGGGGAGAAATTATCATCACTTGTTGTGTCTGTCGGCTAAGACTGCGAGCGCCCTTGAGAAATCAACAGCTAATTTAATCACGCATTTAAAAGAGCATCCAGAACTGAATTTAGGCGATGTAGCTTATACCTTGAATAGTGGTCGCCGAGGTTTTAATTACCGACGAATGTTAATTTGTCAAGACTTAGAAGATACTGTCCAAGCTCTCAGTAGCATAGAGCCAAAACAAGTTTTTACTAATTATACAGAGATTACAGAACGGTCTGTCGTCTTTATGTTCCCTGGTCAAGGTTCTCAGTATGTCAACATGGCGCGGGAAATTTACGAAACGGAGACAGTATTTAAAGAACAAGTTGATAATTGCTCAGAAATTCTTAAACCCTTACTAGGGATGGATTTGCGTCATATTATTTATCCCAGCGAATCAAATATTGATGAAGTATCAAAGCAACTTCAACAGACAGAAATTGCTCAACCTGCTATTTTTGTAATTGAATACGCCCTAGCTAAATTATGGCAGTCATGGGGAGTGGAGCCACAAGCTGCGATCGGTCATAGTATTGGCGAGTATGTAGCAGCCACTCTAGCAGAAGTTTTTTCCCTAAAAGATGCCTTATCTCTGGTAGCAGCACGCGGACAAATGATGCAGCAACTGCCCACTGGGGCAATGCTTTCAATTCCCTTGCCTGCAGACAAGATAAAATCCCTGTTAGGTGAAAAACTTTCTGTTGCCGCGATTAATCAGCCCTCCCAGTGCGTAGTTTCCGGTTCCATAGCAGCAGTAGAGACATTACAAAATCAGCTTGCTACTCAGGGGATTGAGTGTCGCCGTCTGCATACTTCCCATGCTTTCCATTCCCAAATGATGGAACCAATTTTAGAGGCATTTGCAGAACGAGTTAAAAAAGTTACTTTAAATCCCCCCAAACTTCCTTATGTCTCCAACCTCACTGGTACTTGGATTACAGTCACCCAAGCCACAAATCCTGACTACTATGCTCAACATCTGCGTTCCACAGTGCTGTTTGCCCAAGGTGTCGAGAAATTATTGGCCACACCAGAGCAAGTCTTACTAGAGGTAGGACCAGGACATACACTAACTACATTAGTTAAAAGGCATCCAGACAAAGCATCTGCACAAACAGTCTTGACTTCGGTACGTCATCCTCAAAAAAAGCAATCCGATACTCGTGTTTTATTCAATACATTAGGTCAACTCTGGTTGACTGGAGTCAAAGTAGATTGGTTTGGATTCTATAGTCAGGAAGAATATTACCGTCTTCCCTTACCGACTTATCCCTTTGAACGCCAACGTTATTGGATTGACCCCCCACAAAAAGCAGCTTGGGGACAGTTGCAAATCTTACCCACAACATCACAATTGTGGACATCGCTTACACAAGCAGCTCAAAAGCAAGCAAGTGTGAGAAATGCAGAATTCAACGAGTTAACATATCCAGAAAACAGACAGTGGTTGGATCGTTTATGTACGGCCTACATCAACGCTGCATTCAACCAATTAGGGGCTTTTAGCAATCCCCAACAAAAGTATTCTTTAGAGAATTTGTTAGCGCAATGCCATATTTCTCCCCGCTATCACCAATTGTTATCTAGATGGTTGCAGATATTGGTGGAACAAGGACAATTACAGCAACATGAGGGCTTATTCACCAGGCTAGTGCCATGTTCGCAAGATTATATTAACGCACACTTAGAAGAAGTCAGAACCAGGTTCGCTCCTTCATCTTTAGTAGATTTAGATTTAGTGCAACGCTGTGGTGAAAATTTAGCGGCTATTGTTGTTGGTAAACAAGAACCCTTAGAGATTTTCAATGAACTGAGTTACCAAAAAGAAAACAACAGTTCACATTCAGAATCTACCTTAAATACTTACTACAACTCTATCTTGCGCTCAAGCTTAGAACAGGTAGTCAAGTCATTACCATCATCCGTTCACCTGAGAGTTCTGGAAATCGGTGGGGGTACTGGTATGTCTACGCAAGCATTACTACCTGTGTTGCCGCCCACACAAACCAACTATACTTTTACTGATATTGGTAGCGGTTTCCTGACTCAAGCGCAACAGAAGTTTAACGAGTATCCATTTGTTGAATATCAATTACTAGACATAGACAAATCTCCAACTGAACAAGGGTTTGAGAAATACAGCTTTGATGTAGTCATAGCTTCTAATGTATTACACGCAACTCAGAACATAGATCAAACACTCCACCATGTACGCTCTTTATTAGCTCCTGGCGGCTTCCTCTTAGTATGGGAAATAACTCAACCGAAAATAGACTTTGATATTACTTGGGGCCTGCTGTTGAAACCTGTAGACGATAAAAGCCGCAGCCCAGGTCAGCCTTTTATCATCAAAGAACAGTGGTTTGAAGCATTACGCACTCAGGATTTTGTTCAAGTTGCAGCGTTTCCCGAAACTGAAGCGTTTGAGCATCAAATTATTATGGCTGTTGCTTCTGCATCAACCGCATTTAGCGCAAAAATAGGGTATAAAGAGACTGACTCAAAATCAGAGATGTCATTACAAAGAAAGCCGGATGTTCTTCAGCTAGAAAAATTATCTGCACTGCACTCCAGACCTAGTTTGCCAAATTCATATATAGCTCCCCGTAATGAAACTGAGCAAAAAATTGCCGATATTTGGCAAGAATTGTTAGGAATTCAACAGGTGGGAATAGATGATAACTTTTTTGAATTAGGAGGAGATTCCTTAATAGCTGTTCAAGTTTTATCCCGATTGCGAAAAACTTTTTCTATTAAATTAACTGTAGCCAGTTTATTTGAATCTCCCACAATAGCTGAAATAGCACCAAAGCTAGAAAAACAACAACTAAAACAAAATACTAAGGCAGTGACCAGTGGGAGGGAAAAAATAGAAATATGAGAAACATATAAAAGTTTTTCTACAAATATCGAACTTTACAAAAGAATTTGTGATTAGATCACACATTCGGCTAAACTCATTGACAATATGAAGGATATAATTCTATGAATCTCAAGCAATTTCTAATAGAACTCTCTTATCAGGATGTGGAGTTGTGGGTTGAAGGCGATCGCTTGTGCGTTGATGCTCCAGAGGGAGTATTAACACCAGAAATTCGTGACTTATTAACTAAGCATAAAACAGAACTTATTTTGTTGCTGCACCAGGAAATTTCGGACAACGGTACAGATTTACCCCTGATTAAAGCCGAGCGTCCTCAGAACTTACCTCTGTCTTTTGCTCAAGAACGACTCTGGTTATTAAACCAATTGGAACCAGATAACCCCTTCTACAACGAACAAGTAGCTCTAAAACTTCATGGTAAGTTGAACCTCGTGGCGCTAGAGCAAAGCCTCAACAAAATTATCTCTCGCCACGAAGCCTTACGTACCAACTTCCGCACCTTCAACGAACAGCCAGTTCAGGTAATTGTTGAAAGCTTAATCTTAAATTTGTCAGTAGTAGACCTAACAGAGCTACTTGAAAGTGAAAGAGAAATCGCTTGCCAGCAATTAGCTACAGCAGAAGCTATTCGACCCTTTGACCTTGCTAACTCTGGTTTAATCCGAGCTTCTGTGCTTAAACTCACAGAGTTAGAGCACGTCTTGTTACTAACATTACACCACATTGTCTTCGATGCTTGGTCAATGGGCGTATTGATGCAGGAGTTAGCAACTATTTACTCAGCACTCTGCAATAACTTGCCACCAGAGCTACCTGAGCTACCAATTCAGTATGCCGACTTTGCTATTTGGCAACGGCAATGGTTGCAAACAGAAGTACTGCAAACGCAGTTGGATTATTGGAAGCAACTACTCAAAAACGCTCCTACCTTACTAGAATTACCCACTGACAGACCAAGACCAGCCATTCAAACTTTCCAGGGCGCAATCCAAAGTGTCAAATTTTCAGAGGAACTGACTGAAGCGATCGCGAATTTCAGTAAGCAAGAAGGAGCCACCCTGTTCATGACGCTGTTGGCGGCATTTGTTACCTTGCTTTATCGCTATACAGGCTCGGATGACATTGTAGTGGGTACGCCTCTTGCTAAACGCGATCGCTTAGAACTTGAAGGGTTAATTGGCTTTTTGGTCAACACTTTAGCACTACGTACCGATTTATCAGGCAACCCCAGTTTTCAGCAGTTGCTCAGTCGCGTGCGGCAGGTAATGCTGCAAGCTTACACTCATCCAGACCTCCCCTTTGAGGAATTGGTAAAAGCATTGCAGCCACAACGAGACCTCAGCCATACACCACTGTTTCAAGTGATGTTTGTCCTCGAAAATGCGCCCATATCTGAGGTAGAACTGCCTGGGCTAACTATCAGTTCATTCGGGACAGAAAGGACAACTGCTAAGTTTGATTTAACTTTATTCATTAAAAATACTACTTCTGGGCTGATAGCTGCGTGGCAATATAATACAGACTTGTTTGACTCTGGCACGATAGAGCGGATGGCAGGTCATTTTGTGACCTTGCTAGAAGGTGTTATTGCCAACCCACAGCAACAAATTTCCCAATTGCCCCTGCTGACACAAGTTGAGCAACAGCAGTTGTTAGTGGAATGGAACAATACTCAGGTAGATTATCCCCGTGATAAATCTATCCATCAGTTGTTTGAGGAGCAGTGTTTGAGTACACCCGATGCAGTGGCGGTGGAGTTTGGCAATCAACAACTGACTTACTACCAATTGAACTGCCGCGCTAACCAGTTGGCGTACTACCTGAAGTCTTTAGGAGTGAAAGCCGATTTATTGGTTGGGTTGTGTGTCGAGCGTTCCTTAGAAATGGTTGTGGGACTATTAGGAATTCTCAAAGCAGGTGGGGCTTATGTGCCACTTGACCCCGAGTATCCAACTGAACGCCTGAGTTTTATGTTAAAAGATGCTCAAGTTTCAGTGTTGTTGACCCAGCAGCCACTCCTTGACAGACTGCCTCAGCATCAAGTAAAACTTGTCTGCTTAGATACTGACTGGCAACTGATTTCACAGTTGAGTCAGGATAATCTCATCTCTAATGTGCAACCAACTAATTTGGCTTATGTAATTTATACCTCTGGTTCTACAGGTCAACCTAAAGGTGTAGCCCTGAATCAGCTTGCTCTTTGCAATTTGATCTTGTGGCAACTGCAAAATAACACAATTTCTACTGGAGCAAAAACGCTACAATTTGCTCCTATTAGCTTTGATGTCTCCTTCCAAGAAATATTTACTACCTGGTTTTCGGGAGGCACATTGTTCTTAATTAAGGAGGAATTGCGCCGAGATGCATTGGCTTTGTTGGGTTTTATTGAAGACAAATCTGTTGAGAGACTGTTTATTCCCTTTGTTGCCTTACAGCAATTAGCTGAAGTCGCTGTTGAGAATGAATCAGTTACTAGCAATCTCAGAGAAATCATTACTGCTGGGGAACAGTTGCAAATTACTCCGGCTATATCTCAATGGTTCAGCAAATTAACTGATTGTACTTTGCACAATCATTATGGGCCATCAGAAACCCATGCAGTCACTACTTTTACACTGACTAATTCAGTGGACACTTGGCCGTTACTTCCTCCGATTGGACAGCCAATTTCCAATACACAAATTTATATTTTAGATAAATATTTACAGCCTGTACCTATTGGTGTGCCAGGAGAGTTGTACATTGGTGGTGTCTGTTTGGCACGAGGCTACCTCAACCGTCCAGAGTTAACACAAGAAAAATTTATTTCCAATCCGTTTGAGAAG
>NZ_JAUBTO010000207.1:0-10339 GCF_036702495.1 Microcoleus sp. C2D2
GCAGCAGTTTTTATTTTGTGGTGCCTGTGCTGGCTCTTAGATTTTTCGGTTAGTGGCTGGCTCAAAATTTCTGTGCAGAATCTCCAAGCTTTGCTGCTGGCTGGCCTAGCTATGGTGGCGATCGGCGCGGGGGTATTTTTATGCAGTTAAAAATGCTTGTGCTTTCGGGTGCTGCCGTGCTGCTCTGGCTGTTTCCCCTAACCGCGCTTGATAAAAAAGTTGGTTGGCACAAATTTATGCAGGGGCTGTCATTGTGTGGCGCTGTTGCTTGTGCAGTATCGGCCGGCAATATTGCTCGGACGCTGGCAGAAAAGAACGAGATTGAGGAAATCAAAACCAGGGCGATTAAAGCTGATGTGGTTGATGAAATTTCCGTCGCCACCTATGTAAGCCAAACTCAAAGGCAGCAGGAAGCCGAACTTATTTTGACAAGCCCTAGCGTTGATGTGGAAGCTAGCAGACAAGCTTTGGAAGCTATATACAGCAACGACTTACAGGATTCTGTTCTCACTTCCACTTCCGAAGCTGATGCTAGTGATTTGGCTCTGTGGTGGAAGGTAAGCGCGGCGGAACTGGAAGGTAAAAGCCCTACTTGGATTATTGAAAATATCCTCAATATGAAAGGTAGGAAATTTATTGAAGGTAAAGTCCGTCTTGTAGAGTTGCGAAAAAAGTTTGGTGAAAGCTGATATGAAAAATTCTAGAGGTTCGGTTACGGTTAGTTCTGTACGCGGCAACCTTCGATTAAGGTTGCCGCGCAACCTCTGGAGTGACAAAAAACAAGTATATTTGTCGCTGGGATTGGCTGACAATCCGCAAAATCGCAAAGCAGCGGAAATCAAAGCCAGACAAATAGAGCTAGATATTTTATCTGGGTATTTCGATTCAACTTTAAAAAAGTATCAATCTATCACTTTTGAAGAACAAAAAAATAGTATTACCTTTGTTGAAATATATGAGAAATACATTAATACTAAAAAAGATAAATCCGCAACAACTTGGAAGGGGACTTATATCAATACCCTTAATCATTTAAAGGGTTGTCCCTACCAACTCTCTAGCGACGCCATGCAACTCAAAGATTGGATGGTAGCCAATAAAACTTTAGATGCTTGCAGGCGGATTCTAATGCAACTTAATGCAGCTTGCAATTGGGCCGTAGAAAGGGATTTGATAAAAATTAATCCTTTTTTTGGGAAAAGTAAAATCAAAATCAAAAAAACTAAGCCTAAGATTCATCCTTTTTCTGCTGACGAAAGGCAGAAAATTCTTACTGCTTTTGAGGAATCTGACAAATTTAATTATCTGCTTCCACTTATTAAATTCTTCTTCCTGAGTGGCTGTCGCACATCCGAAGCGCTCGGACTCCGGTGGGAAAATATTAAAACTGATTGTAGCTCAATCAGTTTTGAAGAGGTAATGATTTTGGGCAAAGGCGGTGTTCAGCGAAAGCAGGGCACTAAACAATCGCCACAGCGAGATTTCCCCTGCAATCGACAATTGCGAGATTTACTGCTGTCGATTAAACCGAAATCTGCAATCGCTAATTCCTCAGTATTTGTGCGCCCTGACGGCTCGCCAGTAAGTCATCAAGATTTACGCACCAGTTGGTACGGCAAGGGCAACACGCTAGGGATTGTGCGCCAGCTTGCTACTGATGGCGTGATCGATGGATACCGGCCGCAATACAATACACGACATACAATGATTAGCGCCTGCCTTGAAGCTGGAATTAGCCCAGTGCAAATCGCTCAATGGGTTGGAAACTCGGCAGAAATAATCTTTAAAAGCTATGCGGGGATAGTTAACAAAATTTCTGTCCCGGAGTTTTAACGGCGGCGGCTAAAGCAATTCAGAATATGCGATCGCAAATTTTAGTAATTCAGCACTTGCGATCGCGCAGCTGGAATTTGTGGAGGAGTGGGATGCGGTTGCTTAGCAGGCGAAAAGCTGAACCCCTTGCAAACACTGAAAATGAGATTTTGGATTACGAAACTCGATAAATTAGAATTGCTGGCACGTAAGGCTATTTTAGGAAAACAAGGAGCCAGCCCTTTTACAAGCCTGTAGGCATACCGCCAATGTGAGTAAAGATGCGACCCCACCCATCGTTCATGGATTCCCATAAGGCTTTCATGATACTAAAACTGTAACGATCGAATTTTCCACTTTGCCCACCAATTACTTCATAGTAATCAGCAATTCCAGCTCTGACCCCATAAGGGTCGTGCACCCAGAAAAATTCTTTTTTAGTATTGACGCCTACGATCGTAACGATATGCCCGCTTGATTTGTAGTGAAGTCCTACCGCTGGCGGAATATTTAACTCAAGAGATTTAATCAAATCTCTGACTGACAGTGAAGTTGAGAAATAACTCTCTAACCCAACTTCGCGAAGCGCTTTTGTATTAGCATCGTGATCCGTAGTATCGCCATATTTGTCAAGGATTTGACCGTAAGCGCTTTCAGGTTCGCGCAAACCCCATTCTTTGGCTCGTTCCGTAAAAGTTTCAAGCTTTCGGGTTTCGCATAAATACTCTGCTGACATAGCATTAGCCGTTAAACAGCACTGACGGTTGCCACTGCCGTGATATTGCGCGTCGTTGTTAACCTGGTTAAAGTATTTAACTGGCAGTTTGATTTCTAACATAAGTTTTGATTGTTGAGTTTTGCGTCAATCATGACGTTAATTTTGTTTGAATTCTTAGCTTGATTTTGTCTGCTATTTCTGCATAGCTAGCATTGGAGTCGGTCAGTAGATGTGCAGCTTGAGCGTAAGCCATTGTTATTTAATTTCATAATTTCATTAGGAGGAAAGATTTTTGGCACCTATAGCACCCAAAACTCCCCCCCCTAGAAATAAACCAATTTCTTTAAACTCTGGCGGTGCTTTTCTTTCTTGATAACCCATGATAATTATCCCCCAAAGAAAACTGGCTGCCGTAAAGGCAAATAACAGCACGACTAAATCAGTCGTTGTTTGTGGGAGTTTGGGAAATTCGGCTAGTTTCATCATAAAATTTTTAGTTACATTAACTTTTGTAATCTTGTTAATTGAGAGTCTACGCTGTTTTTTTGTTCCTTGAGCATTGAAAGTTGGTGATATTGGGGGTGTTTTGTACCTTGGTTTTCTAGCATATTAATCAGAGCGTGTAACTGATTTAATCGTGCTGTTAACTGTTGTTCTAATTTCTGCTTATCTAGTGTCATTGTTTTTTAACTCTTCCTCGGCTAAAAATTTTTCAATAGCCTCTTTTTTAAAAGGCTCTTCAGCGCTGTGACGGATCATAGACCCAAACCAATTGTACATTTGATTAATTTGCAATTGTTTTTGCTCATCATTATCTTTTAAAGATTGTATGTTGGATTCATTACGAACAACTCTAGTTTCGAGAGTAGAAATTCGGCTTAAAATTGTGCGTCCTAGATTAGCTTTATCTTCATCACTATTTTGGTGTAAACTCTTCTGTTCCTGAGCAATTATGTTTTTATTGATTTTTGTCTGTGATTTTTTTTTCCAATTAACTATTAGTACAAACAAACCTCCTACTGCAATAGCGATAAAAATATTTGTCATATTGTCTTAAATTTGATAGTTTCAAATGTCAAGGTACGCAAGAATCGCTAAAAGCGAAGCAATTGCTCTTAGTATTGCGCCAATTGTTGCTAAATTCATTTATGGCATCCTATTCTCCTATACAAGCTTCAATAACTAAGTAATTAACAAATATTCAATCTTTACCGACCAAAGGATTATATTTGCTAAATTTAACCCTCCTTGACCTCTCCTATCGTAAGTCACGCGTTTAACAGCAGGAACGCGCACGATATTAGATAAATTAGAAAATTCAGGAGGAGGAGGAAAACGAACTAATTCAATTTCTCGTTTGGGATAAATTTTGACAGCACGATCGACTAATGAAAATTGTTCGTTTTGTCGGTAGTGGAATCTAATCAATCCGTAAGATTTAAATTTAGTAGTAGTTTCCCACTCTGTCCAATCAGTTGTGTAAGTCAATCGAAACAGTGCGTTTAATGCTGCCCCATTGTTGGTTAACTTCCACTCGTGATTTGGAGAAATCGTCCCCAAATCAAACCATCCTCCCAAATTATCAACAACAACGCTCATAAAATCCAGGTAGAAAAAAATCTATATTTTCTTCTGCACTTTCAATGAAATCGTCAATAGTTTCAGTACCGTGAGCCCACTCTTTAATATCAAGAAAAGTTTCTTCGTCAATCTCGCCTTTCAAAAAACGGCTAGTGGCTCGATTTGCTGTGTCAAGAATTTTAATCAATTCGACACACTCGGTATCCGAAAAACCTTCAGGAGGTTTCCAAAGGTAAGAGCGAAAACAATCTTCCAATTGAATAATATTGGAATCATTAAGGAACATAGATTTCTTCTTTGAAACTAACGTTAGCTCCGGCAATCACCCCCGCTAAAATTTGAGCTCTCATTCCTTTTTGGTCTCGTTTGCCAGCAAGATCTTTTTTACCGAAAGGCAAGGTATAAGTTTGTCCGTTCCGTTTTTTGTAATTACTTGCTGTAACTCGGCTTTTTGTGCTTGTCGAGCCAGTTCCCGGCAAAAAGATTACAGCTTTTGCTGGTGACAATCCGTCAACAATTTCGTAAGATGCAGTAGGCGGAATTGTATCAGGAATATCATCAAAATTTAACTTAGCTTCTGACAAACCAACTGCTGCCAACGCTCCAAAGGCCCGACCTGAAAGTTTGACTACGGCAAAATTGGTAAAATCAGTTGCACCAAAATAAAACGGTAGTAAAGCTTTTTTTACGCTTCCACCTTTTGCAGGCATTACTGGTGCGGGATAAGTTGCAGCAGCACCGTCGGCTCGCCAATCTTTATAAGCGGTAATTTTATCTCCCGTGCGACCTTTTTTAATGGCGTCATTAAGATCGCTAAATCTTTCTCTTGGCATTTATTTTTAACTCACGTTTGATTTTGACAGTTTAAACTACTAGCTTTGAGGTGTTCAGAAGTTTTCTACAGCAAAGCTGCTTCTAGTTCCCGGAAGTACAGAATTTTCTAATGTAACTGTAATTTCCAACCAGTTTCTAAATCCGGCAACATCCCTTTTCCCGAAAGGAAAAGTATAACTTTCGCCAGGTATTTTGTTGTATTCTACCGTAGTAATTGTTGATTTAGGAGTTGTAGCAACGCCACCCGCTGTAGGCAAAAAACAAATCATTTTCGCAGGCGAATATCTTTTTAATCTCCTAATAACCGTCCCTGGGGGAACAGGAGAAGGAATATCGGATAAACCTAGGTATGTTTCCGTTAAACTAAGCGCTCCAACAGCACCAAAAGCTCTGCCAGAAACTTTAGTGCCTACAAAATCCGTAAATCCTTCTCTAAAAAAAGGCGAAAGAATTTTACGGACAGAAGGTCCTCGCTTGACATTTTTGGCGTCAATTTTAACATCTCCTCGACGCCAAGCTTTATAAGCTGTAAGATCGGTGCCAGTAAGCCCGTCTTTAATTGACTTGCGAATATTAGAAAATCTTTGCTTTACCATTTTGTGACGCTTTTTTGCTCTTAATTTTCAAAATGTTTGCGTTTTCAAGAAAAAAACAATTTTTTGGATTCAGTGATTAAATTACGGTTACGCCCTGTACATCGTTAGAATCCAAAAAGATGATGCACTGCATTTGAGCTCGACCTCGAATGTAATTTCTCCCTTCAGCATTGGTTTCTACGCTGGGACCGAGCTGAAGCAAGTCTACAGTCGCCAAACTCGGCAGGGTGCCACCGGCATTTTCCACGTTCCACTCATCTTGCGCCTTTTTATACGACTGCATCAGCTTCCAGAGCGTTTCGGCCGGCGGAAGCGTAGTTGCGGGCAGCGAAGCGTTCGTGATCATCGTTGTCAGCGTGGTGTCACTTAATTTTTCCATCCACTGAGCGTAAGTAATTTCTGCCACGGTTTAACTACCTTTGGTGAGCTGTATTATTTCTCAAAAGTAGCCAACAAAAGCAAGGTATACTGCCTCCACGAAGGGTGTCACCCTTCGTGGCTTAAAAAGTTAAATCGGAAAACGCCGTATTTCGACCGGACAGATCAATTAGGTAAATAGGCCTGCGAACAGACCCAAGACTGAGCCAAGCTGACTCAAACCTAATTTGCGTTATCGGTCTTTTTCTGGCCTTTTTTATTTCTTTTCCTAGAATTATTTCTTCGCCCGGATTAGTCGGATAGGCGTTGAGCCAGTCTTGGTTTTCGTTATAAAAATATTTTTTCTTAGCAAACGGCGCATCTTGAATACTTAAGAAATTTTTTATTAATTCTTCACCGTCGGATTTAGAGCGTACTAAAAGTTGCAGTTGGTAGCCGCGCTCCCAATCTGTGTAACTTGCCATATCTTTCCCGCGCTTCCAAATTTTTCCGCCTTGTGATCCGAATACATTTTGAATTTTGGTCGCATATCGATTTAAATCCGCTCTAGTCAGCGAGGTCTCCGTCTGATCCATTAATCTCATCGAAATTTCACTGCGAATAGGATTGTATCCCGGTTCTACGTCGCTTTCGTCTTCAGTGAAATATACATACAACTGTGGTCTCCCTTGCCGCTTCACCTCTCCACCACCTATAAAACTTGCAGGTGTTTCCTCGGTGCTTTTGCCCACATATTCTATTTGAATAATGTGTTCGATTACCTGCTCGCTCGTGCCACTCAAAACGATAGAGCGGTTTTCAATACTGCGATCGCGCCAGTATTCACCTGTAATCACTCCGTTTTCGATAAACCATCGCCGCCATCGGGGGCGCTTGCTCGCATCGTCGCGCCAAATTTTGTCTCCCGTCAATTGATAGTTGCCGAGCGCTCGATTTTCAAGAGCACTAGGAAATCCAGTTTCCCACGCCTCAAACCACTGCTCAAAATTTACGGACGAACGATTTCCCAATAGCTCGTAAGTAGCAACAGTTTGTTCAACTTGCTTTTTAATTTCTTCTAAGCTACCTGTAAAATTAATTTTGGTCATCGTCTTCGTCTGGTTCGTTAATAAGTAGCGTTACTTGCTGTTGGCGCTGCGCTTGATAGTCGGCATATTTTCGAGCAGCAATGTCATCATCGATCGTGCGAGTAACAACATATATTGCTTCGCTTAAAGTATCTTTAAAGCTGTCAAGAGCGTCTTCTGCCCAATCTTGCCACTTCTCGGGTATATTTTTTTTAATAAAATCTTGTTGGCGGCTAATAAAACTATCTACTGGCAGCGATGTGTCGGTAATGCTTCCGCCAAAGAATCCTGCTTTTCTAGCAGAAAGAATTGTAGCCAAAATTCCATTTTGAGTGGCAATATTTTTAGCCTGCATCAAAAATGATTGCAATTCTCCTCGAAGTTCTTCTCCACCCTCTTCGGCAAGCGCAGCAGCAATTTTTCCCGAAAGCACCGGCACGGAGATGCCTGAAATTGCAGCTCCGCGCAACTTGTTATTTCCGGTAGCTTTTCCTAAAGCTCCTAGCGTGGCGCCGATCGCTAAATTAGCAAAGCCAATTAAGCCCCACGCCGCTAACTGCCCAATCGCGTCGCCCGAATTTAGCAGCAATTGCTCGTTGTTGGATTCAATCTTTTTCTTGATTTCTTCGTCAGTTTGGTTCCAGTCGAACGATTCTAATTGTAAGTAACTATTGATTAACGTGCTAGCAATTTGAGTAATGCTGGCGGTTAGAGTATTTAATACCTGTTGAAAAAGAAACCCAGCAAACTGTTGTAGCCTAGAAACAATTCCTCCTAAAATACCGGTTCCGCCATTGCCGGTAGTTACACCGGGATTGCTACCGTCGCTGCTAGCAGTAATATCGATTGTCCTGGTTCCACCCAAGCTCTGGGTGTTTAAAATGCGCGTCCGGCGCGATCGCAGTTCCGTAAGTTCTCCAAGAACGATGGGTGTTTGGTTCATTTAAATCAAAGGTGCGGTTGCTACCGCCGTGCTTACTGTGAATTGAGCAGATACAGAATGGCGAGCTGTCACGGTTCCGGTGCTGGTAGGAGTAGACCAAGTTGGAGCGCCGAAAGCGTTTAACTTGCTTCCCGTCGGCAGCGTCGCGTTTTTGGACGTTTGCGCGCGATTAGCTGCATCTAAAAGCTTGTACGCAAATTCGACAACTCCCAGTTGCGTAAGCGCATTTAAGTTTGTCGTTTCTCCGCTAACCAGCGACACACTTACACAAATCCCTTTGGTTGCGTCTACAAAAATAGAATTTGGAGCTAAAGTGGCCAGTAGTTCAGCCCAGGTTAAATCATTCATTCACTTTTAGGTCTTTTTATTACAAAATTGTTACCGGGGACATCTGCGTTCCCAGCAGGCGTATCCACTTTGATTTTAATTTTAAAATCAGGATTTTGGGTGTTAATTGAAGATTGCAACTTGTCTAATTCTTTTTCAGCTTCTTTTTTTGCTTCTGCTGCATCATATTTGCGTTGGTTGCGGGCGTAATCGCCAACAAGTTCTTTTGAGGCATCCATTGCCACTGCAGCTTTAGCAATCTCCGAATTTCGGAGTATGCGATCGCATACAGCCTGGAAATCAAACGGATCCACGTCTGTAAGAAAAGCCACAGACTGTTTTGATGGAGTAAGAAATTTCTTTAAATTAAAATTCGGACTATCCGAGTCCATTGGAGTAATGACTGAATCCACAAAAATTGAGCCGTAGCCAGTCCGGACGCCAAAGAATTTAATTAAGCATTCTACGTTTTTCTGAGCAATTACGGCAGCAGTTTGGCTTTTCGTGGCAGCTACTGCTGCGTGACTTGCAACCGATACGGCAGCATCTGCGTCAGCCGCAGTTTGAATCACGAGGCCAGTAAGTTCGGCAAAAGCTTCGCTCATATTTTCAAATTTTAGTGGCTGACGCTTGGCACCATCGACAATTGCAATGTCTATTGGCCATTCGCCCTGCACAGCATCTTGCTGCTTGATATGCCACTCAAACCATTCGGCAAAATTCTCTAACGGCTGTGCGGGTACTGCATCGCCGATCGAATCATCATTAATAAGAGACTGTGGCATCATCACGGGGTAGCGCCCGTATCCAGCTCTCATGTAATTGGCAGCCACCAACGCTGCGATCGCCTCAACCAAATTTTGAGGAACTACAGGTATTAAACTAGGACCCGGCGCGGCAAACATTTTTGCCCCCAGTTCCCGAATGAGTTTTTCGGGAGCAAACGGGGTAAGCCCTAGGGCTTTTTTTACAGCTTTTTCAATATCGGCAGGCGTAACGCAAGCACAACTCACTTCTTCGCAATCCTCCTTATTATTTTTACGATCGGGCGGACTAAATCCCCGTGGCGGTGGAATATTACCGGTCGGGGGTGCTTTAGGTGCTGTTATTGGGATACTTGCGCGTATTCCAATAATATTTTGATACCCAATATGTTTTTGCCAAACTGTATCTTCTAAATATTGGGCAAATGGGGGTGAAAAAGCACTGTCCGTGTCTACCCCATTGGCATAAGAGCTAGACCCCCATCCTCCCCAACCATAATTTATAACAGCTATATTTCCATCAAGAAAAGATGAACGCACTTGACTATCACCCAGACCTTCAGCAACTAAGCCTGTATTCAGTACATTGCCATAAGCATCGATTTTTTGTGGTTGAGGTTTCCAGTGACCGCCCATTACTTCTGCTATTACGGTACTCATTGAACCTGTCCATAAACCTATTGCATGAGCACCCCAATAAGTATAAGTAACGCCACCTAGCTGTTTAATTAACTCATTATAATTTTTAGCAGCTTTTTTTTGTGAACGGGTTGGCTCTTGTGATTTTATATTTTCTTTTTTGCTAGGGCATTTCAAGCCTGAGCCATACCATTCCATAGCACTAGCAAACGAACCGTCAGGACACTCAATGTACGGCACTGACAACGTTTCGAGCAGCCCATATCCGGTATAAGCCCGGACTCCTGCATCCACAACTGCACCCAATCCGAGGGCACTACCCAAACCGGCACCAAACTTACCAAGCGCGCCTCCAATCCCATTTCCAATTCCACTGCAAATACTCATATTTTTATCATATCGAACAAGCTTGACTAACCGTTTGAACAGTTTTCTGAGCACCATAAGCACCCATATTAATACCCTGAGACGGCACAAAGGTACTCAAGGATTCAGCTACCGAAGTAACTGTTTTTATTCCAGCAGCGGTACTATTTGCGACTTTTGCAGCTTGTGGCAATTGCGTTGCTGTGCGCCCAATAGCACCTAATATTGCGCTATTGATTTGTAAGGATTCAGGTCTTTGATTGAGGAACAAGAGAAGGCATGAAAAAGCCACAAGAATGGGCAGATATAGCATC
>NZ_JAUBTO010000208.1:0-10307 GCF_036702495.1 Microcoleus sp. C2D2
CTTACTGGGCTAGTTTTTCTAGCCCATCATACTTCCTGCTTTTTGTCAACCTTTTTTACTGGACTGGCGCTCTAGTGTCGGTGTCTGAGCCTGTGGGGTGGACGGCACAGACTAAGTAAGGATTGCGCGCCAAGAGGAGACAGCGTGAGCACTCATGGATTTTGGGCATGGCGGGCGCGTTGAGGTTTTAGTTCGGTTTTAGTTTCCCTCAGAACAGAGGCGAGCGTATCCTGGGATAATACGCCTAATTTGCTGGGGCGATCGTCCCTCCTCAATGATGAAAAAATTGTGTGTCTGGTTTGCTTGGATCTTCCTCGCTACGGGAGCTGTGGCTGGCTGTTCTCAATCGATTCAACAAGTATCAAACACCCCTACACTTCCACCGCCAGCAGTGGAATCAGCATCTCCAAGCAATATTGCTTCGTCGAAGCCGATATCAGGCACCAACGTAGCTGCGGGCAAACCAGTGATTGCCAGAAACGGAGGGATTACCTATCCTGGCTGGGCTAATGCTAACGATCCGGCTGATTACCAAACCACAACGAATTATCCAAAACTTGGGCGGTGGGGAAACGGCACCAATCAAGGTACTGGCACCTTTCAAATTGTCGATTTAGGTGCGGTTTATTCACTCAACGGTATTGGCTACAATATTGATTGGGATGGTGCGTTTAAGAATTCGCTAACCTTTCGCGTTGAGGTTTCAACAGATAATAAAACTTGGCGATTAGCTTCTGAGATAGTCCATCCTTACTCTCCAAAGACCAGTTTCAATAAACTTGATATTGATGTTGCAATTCCCCCGATGACCGCTCGATATGTCAAGTATTGGGAGCCACCAGACGGCCAATGGAATGGTTGGGGGACGTTCCATCAACTCCGGGCTTACTCCCCAAAAAAGTAAGAGGTTTAAGTGTCTTTTAGGATAGCTCAGAGCTGAACTCGGTGCGGTAGGGATGCGGAGCGACTAAACTTAAATTCAAACACACAATACTAAAGTCTTCTTCTAGCAAATCTGACCTTGCTTAGCAGCAGTAGAGTGACCAATAGGGTTACTACCAACCCACCTTTCATCCACTGGTTCCGATGCCAATTGATAACGGCTGTCCGAGGAGAGCCGAATAGAAGGAGAATGGTTATCCAAACTGGCATGAATGGTAAACATACCAAAAATCAGAACATCTCCAGCCTCGAATTCGGCACTCAACCAACGTCCTCCGTATTTACAGCGCAAAGAAACCGGGTTTCTGGATAAGGCTCCATCCCACCCTTTTTGATTGGACGCATACAAAGGGGCCGTTTTTCTGTTGGCACAATAGCGATCGACATCTTTACATCCATAGCTATTTTTAATAGTCTCTAGATGATGAGAATTTTCCAAAATCATTAACCCCCCTAATTCCCAAGGAATATCGCCTAAGGGAGTCCAAGCCGTGTAAAGCTTGTCAGTTCCCCGTCCCATATACACAATGTCACAATGAGCGTAAGTTCCTTTTCCTGGGGCGACGGCTCTAAGCCAGGTGTAATCGTAATGCCGGACTTGACCGCCTAAAAAAATTCCAAAAAATTCCATCATCCGTCCCGAATAAAGCAGTGTTTTCAGTGTTGAACTCCTGCTTGCTAAATCGGGACGGAAATGTATGTTTAATCCAGGTTTAGCGATGCAATCTAGAACAGGGCTTGATAGTTCCAAGCTTCCCTCAGCAGCTAAACAAGCTGCAATTTCCTGACGAGCTTGCCAAACCTCTTGAGAGTTAAGAAAGGCTTTTAAGTATAAGTAACCGTCTTGTTGCATCCTCCGTCGCAATTGCTCTGGCTGTCCGAGTACATCGGAGGAATCTTTTAGATAACCAAAAGCCTCCTCACGGCAATCTAGTTCATAACCTAGGGAACTTAGGGCTGTTTTTGTTTGCTTAATCAGCATCGTGGCTACCCGTTTAAGCCGGGACAGTAGAAACTTCAGTATTCAACAGATGTGCTGGATAACACCTTTACCTTCCAGGATGATCCGTCAGAGCTGCTGGATAACACCCTAATTTTAAATTAAACAGAAACTTTGCAGGTTAAGTCCGGGTTCTTTGGTGTTATCCGTGACTTTTGCGGGATACCACCCCCTATATCGGTTTTATCCAACATTAACTTATGTCACAACCTACCGCTCCTATGCAGCTTTACCGCTTACTGGAGGCAGAGCCTTCGCGAATCATGCCAAGGCGGAGTATTGGAACGAGTACGCTCGCCCCTCGCTGTAGGTTGGGTTGAGCTTATCACGTCCTTACTTATGGCTCAGTAAATAACGTGAAACCAAACATGACTCGATTGGGCGATCGCGCCAGGATTGAGGTATAGAAGCAGTGATGAGTGTCGGGTTTCATACTTCAACCCAACCTACAAGATCGGGCGATCGGATTAAGTTGAAGGATGCAATGCGCGAGCGGAATATTCTGGTGCAGCGCGGTTGTTAGGCCGTGACCTTAATAAGCGCGACCATCTTTGTGCGTTAAAGCCCATTCACCATTCGGCAGTTGTGTTGCTTTGAGATCGTCATTTGGGAATTCGACCTCATCTCCCTCAGTGCGATCGCCAATTTCAAGATAGGTTACATTTTCAGAGAAAGCGATTAATTAGTTGACGGGCGATACCCATGCCTGCCTTAAATCCATAGCACTCATCCGGATGCAAAACGAATGCCTCTTCACCTATAGCAATCCTAAATGATTTGTGAACACTACCCATACATATAATTTTTCGGGTAGTCCTGCATAGTCAGGATAATTAAGGGTTTTATTTAATAGATAAATCAGCGTTATAGCTCTGAATAAAATACCAAATAGCTCCCCTATGATTGGAGAGTTTTTTAGAAAATGAAATGGTTTTTCTTGCCAATCTAGATATTCTTTGTCTCATGGTATTATTAAATCTTTCTATATAGTTTGTCTGACCAGTATCCTTTCCTACTGCTCTCTGTCTTTTTTTAGGAAAAACTCTGCCATAAGAAAGGACAAAAGTCTGTATAGCTGACAGCACATTGACGATATACTGCTGGTAAAGAATTCCCAAGTCCTCGAGCACCCTCTTTATCTCTTTGGCCAATATATACTCCTATAATTTCTTTAGTCAAGACATCAATTGCTAACCAAATCCACTGCTTATTACCTTTATTTCCTACAAATAAATAACCGGATTTCATCGCATTGAATTGTTAGCTTCTCCCTTTTTTTATTTCACTTCCACTTGTCTTTTGACGGCAAATCCTAATTTTTTATTAACATAGTATTGTAGCCACCTTGGTGAAACCCCCGTCGCCCGCTTCTATCCCAGCCAGAGATATCTTTTCTAATAAAAGTCTATCTATCAATTCTCTTGTTTATTCCTCCACCGACTGATGTCTGGGAGCCATGACAAATTGTCTGTCACAATCTCGACATTTAAAGTTTTGTTTACCAGTGTGAGTGTGACCATTTTTCACAATATATTGAGAATTGCACCTGGGACATTTCATAAGCTAAAAGTTAAGGCAGATTGAATAAGTAAATTATAACAGGTTATCCTGACTATGCAGGACTACCATTTTTCGGAAAGCCAAATATTTGACGATTTAAAAAAAACATAAATAATCTCTTGACGATTGCCAAAAATTTACAGCGATGTGCTAATTTTATCATCAGATTTTTTCCTTGTAGCCAAATATCTTCAACTGGATTTTTTTCAGGGGCATTCGGGGCTTAGGAGATACAATTTATTTGCCATCCCTCGGGGCTTTTCTATTTATTTACTAAGTCTAAATAATCCCTTAACTCTTGTGATTTATGATAACTTGCTCCATCCCAAATAATTGTCAGCCTTGAGTTTGGGCGTTGTTTTATTAAAAATTTTAAAAAGCTAATTGTATTTGATGAATCTCCTTTCTTATAGGGTTGCAGTAAAAATTATTTATTTCCATAATTTAATGCCCCATAATAGGTTTGTCTCTGTTTCTGATTTGTCATCTCTACTTCTATTCTCCTATCGCTTTTTGCCCAGATATACCCGCATAAATTTCCCCACAATAAGTGACAGTCATCCAACATAAACACGCATAACTTACCTTTTTATATATCTGATTTCCATGTTTCTAAATACTGATTAATTTCTTTTTTTCAACGATCAATTTAGGGGAGCCTTGGGGATTTTTCTTCTGGGATTTTTTCCCAATAATTTTTGCTGATTCAAGTAAAGAATAGTAACGAGAGTTGAGACTGATAAATTAGTCGTATTTTGACTCTATATGGATAGCTAATTCTGCCAAATCCCACATTTAATTATGACTTAACCAGAGAATAATTTCTTCTTTGTCTGATTGACTTAAATAGCTAGGCTTCCCTTTGTAAGCTATTTTTAGCCCGTTTACTCCCCAGGTCAATTTTTTTTTATTCCACTTACTAATAAATCCTAAAGAGACATTTAACAGTTTTCTAATTTGACGATAGGATATTCCTGACAAACTCCATTTAACCGCTAATGCTCGTTTGACTTCTCTAGCATCTGGATTTCCTTGAATAAAATCTTCTAGTTCTTGCTTTTTGGGTTCCAGTACCTGGCTATCAATTCTGAGAATCTTTTGTTAGTTATGTCTTTTATATTTTACCATATGAGTGTTCACATCTAATTTAGGAGCGCTATAGTACCAGCGTTGGACTGCCTTCCAATACCAAAATAAATTCTTCTTGCTTTGAGTGGCTGTGAGCAAGAGCAGAAACTGCACCGGGTAAGAGATTGGTTAAATTAACTCCAAAATGAGTCAACCCAAAATACTCACCTAGTTTTCGCTTTTGTCGTCCCTGAACAAGGGAAGCATAAGGTTCTGGATATATCGTCTTACCGATCGGTACCCAAATCAATTCAGCTGAAATTGGCGATTGCTTCACAACTCACCCTCGCTTGCTATGTTAATGGCGTAACAAGCCGTTATTTCCTTCGGCTTGCTATTACATACCCCACGTATTATCCCAGCTATAGCACTCTTGAATCAGTTGATGTACCGCAGCATCAGCGGTTAAAAATGTACCGCAATTAGTTCTTTTTGTTCCAGAGGCCGCATGACCGACATCTTGATACAACACAAACTGACCGTCTTTAGAGTGAATAGAGAGCATAATAGCAACGCCATTTGTATACTGTTTCCACAAGCTAACAAATGAAGCTCCTTGCGGTATCAGGTTTACATCTTCGACATCACAAATCCATTGCCGTTGTTGTAAGTCTGTCCACGTATGTTCCTCTATCATTACATTCCATGCTCTTATACTATTTGAGTTGTATCATTACCCAAACAAATACTAATTGAGCCAAAACTGTAGAGAAATCTAACAGTTCGCTTGAGTGGCTGCAAGTAACCTTCGCAATGCACTAACGTCTTTCGTCAGTCCGCTCCAAGCGATAGGGCTGTTTTGTTGAAGTCATTCCATGATGCGGTTTAGAGCATCAGTTAAAGCTGACATAATATTGCCCCATAGAGAACTCTCGCATTATGAAAGATACAATGCGAATCGCGAAATCAACACATCTGCAGTTAGAGCTTCTTGAAGTATCTGGCGACTGGGAATAGCTCGAAGCCCACCTTTTCATAGGTGTGACGGGCTCTTTCATGACCCGGATCAGGTCCAGTCTCAACCATAGCAATAGACATCCCAGCGTCTTTACTTGCCACACAAGTGGTGGAACAGAGGACTGAGGGATTTCAATGCCCCTGGGTTCACGATTGGATATTCTGCTCGTCTAGCTCTCTTCTGCATTTACTGGAAGCCTGCCTTGTAAGCGTTCTGGGGGGGTGACAATCCGCCTGAAACCCTTATGGGCCAAAGATTGAGCTGCGTTGTGGTAAAAAAAGATAGGCAGCATAATTGTTACACGCCAGCCTATCCCAAAAAAATGTTACCAACATTCTATCAGACCCACTTACAAAAACAACTGGCGCCAGCTCAGTTTATTCTACTCACAATCTTGCTCAATTTGATACAATCAGAAAAACAAGTGAGATTAGAGCGACTCGCACGGGTATTTCCCTATCCAATTACCACCGAAAGTCGTCGTCGTAAGCTACAAAGGTTTCTCGATTTACCTCAATTAACTATCGCACTACTTTGGCATCCATTGATCGCTTATTGGTTAACAACTTATTGCCCTGTTGGAGAAAGCTTATCAATTGCAATCGACCGCAGCCAATGGGGATGTATAAATCTGTTTACGTGAAGCGAAGCTATCCCGAAGGGAATCGCCCTAATTTGGCAAAAAAGAGCCATCCCATTATATTGGTCGCTTTTACCAAAATTAGGAAACAGTAACTTACAAGAACAAATCCTCGCTTTAGAACAAGTTATACCATTACTTAAAAAATATAAAGTCATCATTTTAGGAGACCGTGAATTTTGTTCAGTAGACTTGGGAAACTGGCGATGCGGCAATGGGTGTGTCTTTTTGCTTGAGGCTAAGAAAAAATTATTGTCTGCAAACAGAAACATTAATGTGGCAGCGCTTAGACCAATTAGGATTAGTACCAGGAACTTCGTTATATTTCCAAGGAGTGAGGGTCAGGAAAACGCGGCCTGTAGCAGGATTTGACATTACCTGTAAATGGAAACGAAATTATCATGGGTGGAAGTAAAAGACGCCTGGTTTATCCTCACAGATTTGGGTTCATTGGCCCTCGCGCTCTCCGCTTATAAACAGCGGATGGGAATTGAAGAAATGTTCCGAGATTATAAGACAGGAGGTTACAATATAGAAGGGACTGGTTTAAGAGGAAACCGACTAATTAAAATAATTCTGTTAATGACGATCGCCTACAGTGCGGCTGTATTTGAAGGCAATGAAATCCAGAAAAAGCAGGTGCAAAAATATGTATCTCGTCGTAAAGAACCGATAAAAAAATACCGTAGACGGAGTACATTTGGCGTGGGCTTAGATGGAGAGCAGTGGATAAATTATCTCGATAGACATTCTGAACTGGTACAATAGTTAATGAAGTTAACTCGAAATAAACGCCGTTTTTATCAACAGGGAATAAGGGCTGCAACCCTTATTGGGTCTATTTCCTAGACCTCTTTGTCACCCCCCCAGGTAAGCGTTACTGAATTCACTGCGGGTTCAGGGCAGTGGTAGGTGGTTTTTCGCTCGGCTTTCCCCAATAAAGAATACCGAGAGCAAGTTTAGCTCCCGGTATCAGCTTTTCCAGTTCCGTTGTTGTTAAGTAAATCCAATTAGGCTCAATTTGGGAAAATTTGCCTCACTCGATTAAGCACAGCCGATCGTTATTGGTTAGCCTGTTCCAAAGCGGGATTCGTTGAAGCTCCAGCAATCTGGGCTAAGTTAATCTTGACGACTTTATTGCGAGCTTCAGTTACTTTGGGCAGTGTTAGCGTTAGAATGCCATCTTTGCATTCAGCTTGCACAGAGTCGTTTTGAATGTGTGCGGGCAAGGTAAGCACCCGGTGGAATTTGCCGTAGCGGAATTCTGAGCGGAGGTAGCCAGACTTATCGTCTGTGTTTTCGTAGCGGCGCTCGCCTGAGATGGAAATTGCTTCCGGAGTGACTTGAACGTCAATGTCTTTGGGGTCAATTCCGGGCAGTTGCGCTTTTAATAGGAAGTTGTCCCCAGCATCAGCCAATTCTAGAGCGGGCATCCAAGCAGCTTCTGAATTATCTCTCGTTGCTGCCAGTTGGTCAAAAACTTTATCGAGTTGCTGGCGGATGGTTTCAATGGACGTGAAGGGTTGCCAAGAGCGCATCAACATAATCTGTCACCTCAAAGATTGGTAAAGCTCTATAAGTTTGTTTTGGTTGAAGCTCATTGCTTACAGTTATTATGATGCCGCTTTATAAGTAGGAGCAACAGTCAGGAGAACCCAACCCAGTTAGTCGTATTTGCCAGAATAAGTGCGAAAGAATCAGAATTAATTGACATTGAAGGAAACCGTACAAAACTATTCCTAGAAACCTCATCATGCTGTGGCAACGCTGATGACCTTACCTCGCTCGAACTGTACGGCGTGAGCGTTGCGGGAAGTATCGCTGGTGTTGCCAACCGTACCAAAAACGCGGTGCGGGTGATGTGTAGCAGGGTAAGGACGTGCTCCCGCGGGCAATCGCTGCTTTCCAATAGCTATCGCTCGCGCTCATGAGGGATCTCGCATAATCCTACTCTTAAAAATGCGATCGCCCAAACTCTCCAAGCTCATTGGTTAGCCGACAGAGGTTATGTGTCCCTAGTTCAAACATCTTGATGTGCCTCAGTTATCCAAGGGTAATCTGTAAGCCAGTGGGCCGTTCATCCAAACAGGATAAAAGAAACATTGCCAGCATTTGACAAAACTCCACACCACTTGAAGGTGGCAGCACTGCGCCCGCCTATCACAAGGACCAAAAATCCAGCTTGCAAGGGAATTGACGGCTGTTCAAATCCACAGCTTGTTGCGCTTGTTACCCACCAAGGTTTGCAGTTCTTGGTGTTCAGCTACCTTTGGGATTTCTTCAGATTCTGGGGCTTCGCGCAGTTGATGTCGGGTCTTTGGAATGAGCGTGCATTACAGTGGTATGGTGGATCTCGGTAACTCGTTCCATGCCTCGTAGTCCCATGCCCTTGAGGTACATTGTGAGACACAGTTGCCTGACCGGAGTGGAAATACTGCTAGGGGCGGTAATGCTCAGGAACGGGCGACCACAGTGCTTGCATTTGTAGTATTGTCGCCCTTGACGACGACCATTCTTAAAAACCTCTGTGGCGTTACATTTGGGGCAGTTCATTTCACCCCTATTTGACAAAGAAGTATACCCTAGCTTAGCTTATTAATTTTACCTGCGAGTAAACATTACTCTTTCACAATGCCGCCTATATTTCAGGGTGAACCAATGACTCAAGAAAACAACTGGTTTGAGACAGCACGATTGGGAATGTTTGTTCACTGGAGCCATAGCAGCCAGTGTGGGTACGAATTATCTTGGCCGTTGGTTGGAGGCGTCTTTAGCCTGCCGTACTGCCAAGATGTCCCGGTAGCGGACTATCACCGCACCGCGCAAACTTTCAATCCGACTGAATACAACCCTCAAACTTGGGCGCATTTAGCGAAACGCTTGGGAATGCAGTATGTGATTTTGACGGCTAAACATCATGATGGATTTTCTTTATTTCATACCCAGCAATCCGACTTTTCTATCGAGTCTGCGCCGTACAAAAAAGATATTGTCCGAGAATTTGTGGAGGCGATGCGGGCGGAGGGTTTGCGAATTGGGTTGTATTTTTCCTTGATTGACTGGCATTACCCTGACTACCCGGCTTTCACAGAAGCCGACAAACCGTATCAGTTTGGGAAATTCCGACAGCCGACAAGTTCTCAGTGGGAGCGCTACCTTGAATTTATGTTCGCTCAAGTCAAAGAATTGTTGAGCAACTACGGAAATATTGACTTGCTTTGGTTTGATGGCGGTTGGGAGCGAAAGCCAGAGGAATGGCAAGCTAGACAGCTACATGAGATGATTCGCTCGCTGCAACCGCATTTGCTAATCAACGATCGCCTCCCTGGATTTGGAGACTTCGATACCTGCGAACAATTCATCCCCCCCCAACCGCCTCAGCGGACTTGGGAAGCTTGCCTAACTCTGAATGAAAGCTGGGGTTACAACCCGAAGGACACCCAATTCAAGTCAGCTCGTCAACTTATTCATACCCTCTGTGAAGTTGCCGGTAAAGGTGGCAATCTGCTGTTGAATGTCAGTCCAATGGGCAATGGGCAGATTCAATCTGAACAATTGGATTTGTTGCAATTGGCAGAAGAATGGATGGCTATCTATGCCCAGAGCATCGTAGGAACACAGCCTGGACTGGAACCTTGGCAATTTTACGGTCCTTCTACTCGGCGGGGCAATCGCTTTTACTTATTCTTGCTGATGCAGCCCTACGATTCAGTAACAGTAAGAGGTCTACCCATTAAACGGATTCAAGCCGTTTCTCTCGTTGCTGGAGAAGAATCATTGCAATACTCAACTCGCTGTGCCATTGTCGATTCTCTGTTAAGTGCCGATCCTTTTGGGGAGTTAACGATTCAAGTACCCTCGCTTGCCCTCGATCCCTATGCTACGGTGATTGCAGTTGATATTGCTCCAGCCAACGATACTGAGAGCAAGATTTGACCAGTTTCGCGATCGCACTTTTTCACTTCCTACCCCCGTCGCCTTTCGCACCCAACTCAACATCACTTCAGGGGGCGACAACGAAGCTAAAGCGGTTGCCCTATAAGCTTTATAGCTTTTAGTCCCCTCTGATAAAATGACTG